>JADGBV010000049.1 GCA_015231345.1 Planctomycetota bacterium | reverse complement strand
TGCGAGGAAGCAATAAAAATAACTGCTTAGGCCTGGCTGAGTGAGTTGATGCCAAAAGGAATGCCATGAGTTGGCATAGGCCTCTAAGATTACATGCCACAAAGAGGTCATGGCTTGTAAGTCGCTTCTCCCTTATTCAGCCACTTCCCCCAGCGACGATTATAAGGGTGAACTTTTTGTGTCAGCTGATCTTGCTTGTATACAGGGTGACCCGCATTGATCCAAGCAAAAATGCCGCCATATAAGTTGCTCACTTTGCTGTAGCCGGCATTGATCAGCTTTTCTGCTACTTTTTCACTGCGATAGCCCACAGAACAGTAAACAATAATGGGCTGATTCTTGGCGACTCCCTTGAGAACTGGCCAGTTGATCTTAGCGTAACCGATGATTTTGGCGCCTTTTAAGTGACTTACCTGAAACTCCTCTGTTGCACGGGCATCAAGAAAAAGGGCATTGTCTTTTTGCTGGTAGGCCTCTTTTGTGGAGATTTCGGGCACACTATGCTGGAGTAAAGTTTTGAGCATAGTGGAGAAATCAGAGGGCATATCTTGAGACCATAAAGGGGCTCCCCAGTAAACTACTAGCATAAATGCAAGCAGAAGAGGAAATATGACGATGAGCAGCTTTCGGGGCATTTTAAGTAAGCAGCTTTAGTGTTTTGTGGGGCATCAGTTTTTGAGTCAGTCGCTTCAGTGTGCATGTGTCGGTTTAGAGGACGCACTCATTCGCAGCTTCTTTGATTCTCCCCAGTCACATATCTTGTGAATGCTAAGGAACATATTGACGTCCCATGCGCCCAGTGAAAAAATCTTTAATGCCTTGGCTAATAGCTTTGGCAGCTTGGGGCGCTTCAGCTTTTTGCTCTTTGCGTTTTTCTAAAGCTAAGCGAATGAGACTGTAATAGATGCGCCAGCGCCCAGGCCACTTGTGGTATTTGCGGGCTAAGTATAGCCTATTGCGATAGAAATAATAATTGCGAAAAGCTGAAGGCTTTTCGCGGCCACCACTGCTGCCATATTCTTTGTGTAACAATACGGACTGGGTGACGTAATGAAAGCTGGCGCCGGCTTGGTTGAGTCGTGTAAAGAGCTCGACGTCTTCAAAATAAATAAAAAGCTTGGGGTCAAAAAGAAATCCTTTTTCAAGCCAACTGCGGTGAATCATAAAGCAGCAGCCATCAGTTTGTCCCACTTGGTGAACACCTGGAGGGACTTCTCCACGTTTTTGATCTGCAAAGCGGTTCGACATTTTCATGCTATTCAAATCGAATTCCCCTGCGCATTGAATAACGGTTTCGCGGTCTTTGTGCCATAAAATCATAGGGCTTACAATATGTTCAGGTGTGGCCTGAGCCAAGAGCTGTTCAATAAAACCCTCTTCTGCTTCCGTGTCGTTATTGAGAACTAAAAAATAATCAGCTTTAGACTCTTTAAGAGCCGTTTGGAAAAGGTCGTTAAAGCCTCCTGCAAAACCGAGGTTTTCTTCGCGGTTTAAGAAATTGTAGGAAAGCCTTTGAGCGTTGTCTTGGAGTAATTTCTTATTTTCGTCATTTGAGTTATTATCGGAAATAAAGATGTCGATAATTGCTTCACGTTGATCACTCAGGCTTTCTATGGCTTCAAGGCCATCTGCGGCCCCATTATAACAAAGCATAAGTAAAGCGATGGTTTTGTCTTTTTGTGTCATAAATTGAATTATAGGCAAGGGGATATGAATGAAATACTTAAACTTAAATATTGAATTTATTGGCCTTTAGGTAAAGTGATAACATGAGTAAAGAGCATATTCTTGTAACTGGCGGAGCCGGTTTTATTGGTTCTCATGTCGCCAAGCACTTGCTTGCCCAGGGCTATGAAGTTGTTGTTCTTGACGACCTATCGGGTGGTCAGGTGGATAATGTGCCCTCGGGAGCTAAGTTTTGCGAAGGCAGTATTCTAGATGTGCCACTGCTGGAAAGTTTATTTGCCGAGCATTCATTTGATTATGTTTACCATCTGGCAGCTTATGCTGCAGAAGGGTTATCGCACTTTATTAAAAACTTTAACTATAGCAATAACCTTATTGGGAGTGTGAATCTAATCAATCAAGCTATTTTGCATGATGTGAAATGCTTTGTCTTTACGAGCTCCATTGCAGTGTATGGCGAAATTCCCCCTCCCATGAGAGAGTCGGATATTCCGGTGCCAGAGGATCCTTACGGTGTGGCGAAGCTGGCTGTTGAGCAAGAGTTAAGAGTTAGCTGTCAGCAATTTGGTTTGCCTTATGTTGTTTTTAGGCCACATAATGTTTATGGAGAGCATCAGAATTTAAGTGATCGTTACCGTAATGTGATCGGCATTTTTATGAATCAGATCATGAACGATAAGCCTCTAAGTATCTTTGGCGATGGTCTGCAAAGTAGGGCTTTTAGCTATATAGACGATATTATGCCGCCTATGATTCGAGCCATCAAAGAACCTAAAGCCTGGGGGCAAGTTTTTAATATAGGTGCCGACTTAGCAACGACAGTGAAGGAGCTTGCTGAAGTGGTAAAGGCCTCCATGAAAGGAGAACAAGATATTTTGTATCTTGAGGCTCGTAATGAAGTTTTGCACGCCCATGCCGATCACAGTAAAGTGAAAGAATTTTTTGGTGAAGTGCCACAAACCTCCCTTATTGAAGGCATAGGACAAATGGCTAAATGGGCGCTCAATACTACGCCGGGTCAACCTTCTTACTTTGGCAATATTGAAATTGAACGCGGTTTGCCACCTTTCTGGGTGCAAAAATAGCTCTACGACTTAAGAGTGCTGGCTAAAAAAGCTCTTTGCTCTTAGTCGATAAAATAACTAGCTCATCAGAAGTGAGCTTAGTACAGCGCAAAAAAAAGGCAGCCACTTGAGGTAACTGCCTTCTATATATATAAGATGTTTAAGTTAAGAAGCTTGGCTTCTTTTATGCCCTACAGGGCATAACAAACTTAGCTTAGAAGAGTGATATTCTCTGCACAGGGACCTTTGCGACCTTCACCAATTTCGAACTCTACACGGTCACCGCTTTTAGGTTCAACTTGCTTGTCAATAAGTCCACTTATGTGAAAAAAAACATCTTCGCCTTCTGATGGTTGGATAAATCCAAAACCTTTGTCTGCCTTGAAAAATTTAACTTCGCCTTGCTTCATAAATCCCTGAGTAAAAAATAGCTTAAGCGCATCTTTATGTCCCGCCTTTACTTGTCAATGATTGGGAAAGGTGCTTAGACTATTTAATAGCAAATATTTTAAAATTATGCCAAAAACAGAGCATTTATCGCGCGAATATTTTGCTAATCATCGGATTTATTTTCTTTGAGCGCATAAATCTCTCCATCTTTCATGCTTGCTTCTTGAATTTTGATGTTCAATACATCCTCATGCTTTTCAAGTAAATCCAGCTCATGGCGGCTAATAAATGAGATGCAGTGCCCTTCTGATTTGCCTCTGCCTGTTCTGCCTGCGCGGTGGAGGTATTGATTGCTTTGTGCAGGCATATCATAATTAATAATATTTTCGATATTATCAACATGGAGACCACGGGCGGCAATATCGGAGGAAATAAGAGCGTCGATTTTGCCTTTCTTAAAGTGTTCTAGATTCTTTTTGCGCTCCATTTTATCAATATCACCATGGATTTCTGCCACTTTGAGGCCATGATGGATGAGCTTTTCGGCTAATTGTTTTGCAACACCATTGCGATGAAAAAAGATTAAACTTCGCTCTCCTTTAACAATTTGTAAAAATTGACGGAGTTTTTCTGGTTTTTCAAGTTTCGAAGCTTGGATGTAAATATGGGTGATTTGCGGATTAATCTCATTGGCACCAGACTCAATACGGGAAAACTCGTCACAGAAGCTTGAGACTTCAGCTAAGCTTTTGTTTGGAGATGTAGCTGAAACAAAAATGCTTTGTTTGATTTTCGGTGTATGGGCGCAGAGCTTCTGAGTTGTTTCAAGGAATTTATCGTAAAGAAGTTTATCGGCTTCATCAATAACGACTTGCTTGAGTTTATGGAGTTTGAGTTTCCGCGTCCCCGAGAGCTCTAAAAGACGACCGGGAGTGCCAATAACGATATGAGGCTTTTTTTTGAGTCTTTCTTTTTGCCTTTTAATGGCAGCCTCGCCCATAAGTAGTTGGTGCCGAAGTTGTTCTCGTTTACCAACACTCAGTGCTTTGATTTGTTCACCTATTTGCACAGCCAGTTCATGAGTGGGAACAATAATAAGACACTGGAGGTCGAGCGTGTCTACTTCTATTGTATTAAGAATGGGGAGTAAGTAGGCCAGTGTCTTGCCCGATCCCGTATGAGAAGAAACATAAGCATTCTCGCCTGCTGCGAGTTTTGGGATGGCGATTTCCTGAATAGCAGTAGGTTCGTGGATATTCTGATCCTTAAGGGCATTGACGAGGTCTTGGCAAAGATTTAATTCTGAAAATGTCAAAGTGGCTCCCTACTGTAAAAGATCAATGAGATTGTGCTTAATGGAAATGAGCTCAACCAAGCAGGGGACGATAGGGGAATTAGCTGAGCCTCAAGGTGTACGGAGATTTTGAGATTGAGGGGGGAGGGGTTAGGGGAGGGGTGGAGTTTTGGGTGAGATTATGCGGCAGCTTTGGGCTAAGTTTGCGGAGGCAGGGGGATGCTGTTAGTTGCTTATTTCGTTTCGTTGCTTAGTCTCAATACTTGCTAAAATGAACATATGACCGCAAAAGAACAAGCTACAGCAATGCTTTCTAAGTTACTAGAAAATAGACGTTTAGAGGTTATTTAACACCACCCTTAGGTTGTTGAAAAAGCCCAGAATGGTTTTTCTCAAAATGATTCAGGCAACAGCCTCTTCCATTTGCAGTACTTTCTTTTGTTTTTCTAATATTATACAACCATGAACAATAGTCCATATTATCTCAGCTGGGGTTCCCTTGCCTTAATTACTGCAGGGCTAGCTCAGTTGCAAAACAGGAGTGGAATGCTCTGGTTTATTTTGTCATTTTTCCTTGGCCCCTTGGCACTAGCTATTCTTGTGATTTCGTATGGACTGTCAGGAAATAAATCTAAATAATCTTATCTCGAATATTCATGATAAATCAGCTGTGACAGATGCGAAATTTATCACAAGGCTAAAATCAGTTTTCTTTTCTTGGTTAACCTGTCTGCTCGCACGGCTTGGTATAGCGGCAATACAATTACATGAGTAAATTAGAGTTAATGTACATAGAGTTTAAATTTGGAGGAATCCGAGGTAATGGCCTGATATGTGGAGTGACCAGGTCTAAGTCTAGAAGAACAATCTACTATGATAACTTGGTTTTAAAATCCCTTGGGGGTCAAGGTTGCTTAACAAATTATTACGAAGAAACGACGCAAGAGGAGTATTGGGTTAGTCATCCTAAGAAGAATGGTGAAGATTCATTATATCCGGAAGAAATTTATATTGATGAAAATGTTCGAGAGGAGTACTGGCGTGATGTAAGAAATCTTCCTCAAAATATCTCTGTTAGCAAGTTTAAATCTGCTGGAAAATACAGTCGGAAAAGGCCGGTGTGAAAAGTGTAACGGTGCCACTGAAAAGATTCGAGGGAAAGTAGATGACTTATCTCTACGATATGTATCATTACAGCCTTTGCTTCCCGATTAATTGTGGCCTACGTTTGACCTATTAAAGAGATTATATGAAATCACAATCATTACCCATATCACTCAACCTGAGTACTTGTTCGGATTTTTTTCTACGCCGTGGATATTATATACATGAGTTGAGCAAGATAAATCTAGTAATGTTCAAGCCAGGATCATCATTTACCATCTCAATGAAGCGTATTCCTCTTGAGTTGTCTATTGAGCTTCGCGAAACTTCCTCAAATATTTCATTGTCATATGGAACATGGGTTCTATTTGATACAGGTGACCTTAAAAAAGAGCTCGCAAGGATAGTTCATCAGATTGAGCAAAATAGTCATGAGTTGGTAGAACAAGGTGTTTCTCTTAACCCTGAATTATGATACTATAAAAACCACGTTTGCTAATTGTGGGAAATATCGCCGTGTTAATTTTAGAATATCCTCTCAATGTAAATCTGCCCACTTATATATTTTCGTAAAATGGAGCAAAATAATGAACTGTCCTAACTGCAAAGAGTCAATGTGTGAAGGTTATTCCTCTGCGAATTCTTCCCTTTCATGGATCCAGGAAGATAAATTTGAATCATTCATTTTCAAAGACGAAGATTTAGCAAAGTCTGGTTGGAAAAATATAATCCCGTGGAAAGGTGAGTATTTCAAATCATCTAACTGTGTTACCTGCCAAATCGTAATCATTGATTACTCAAAGAAATTCGATCGGAAATCAATTGATAATGCTAAATAAAAATATTAAATCGGCGAATATAGATGCAAAAATCTATGCGCCTTCGGCTCTCTGCTTTACCGCTAGCCATGTCGACACTATACCTTTCCTCTTTTCACTAACATAGCAGATAAAAAAATGGAAGTTGCTCAAATAAACCCCATTTCAATGATGGTCCCTGTCTTATTTTTAGTATTTGCGATCTTTGGAGTTGTGCTATGGGTCGTACCAGTTGCACTAGGTATAAGTGCTACGAAGAAAAAGGGAATCTCTCCGCATTGGATGTGGCTTGGCCTGCATCCTATCTCAGCATGGATAGCTTTCTTTGTTATTCGCTTTGGCCTTGATCCCAGGAAAAAATGTCCCATGTGTAAAGAGAGCATCAAAGAAGCAGCTGTTATTTGTCATTATTGTAGGCATGAGTTTCCGGAAAAACGCATAGCTTAAGGCGGCATTATATAAACCCGGCGGAATTAAGATCATAATTTATGATATTATGAACTGTGACTCTTAGACCCCTGAACGGTACTGATGGATACTTGCATAGCGAAAATACACTTGAAGGTTCAGAAGAGCCATGGCTGTATTGCCGCAGTCACCCCAGTACTTGTGAGAACCAAAGGTTTTCTCTTTGGTGCTAGTGTTGTTATAAAGATTGGGGTTGCTCCAGAAAATCCCGTTACTTTCTCTTTTGGCTGTTTTGAGCAGGGGCTTGAGAGATTTTTGATTAAAATATTTCCAGTTGGGGTTATTTTGACCAAGTTGGAACATCCCCAGTCCTTGATTGTATAGAAGCCAGAGGTTTTGTTGTCCAGGTGCGGGCATGCCTTTATTAATGACCACGCTGCTTTTGGCAATGGCTGGGTGCCTTTGGGTACTACCAGAAAACTGTAATACCGTGCTAATATATGATTGGATGGCATATCGGGATTGGTAGGACTCATCGAGTCCTCCATGGCTGCTGCAGACAATCTGACCCTTGTAAGCTCCTTTAGCGATTAACTGAAAAGCTTGATTCGCCTTTTTAAAGGCCTCGCGTGGGACTTCTAAGTTAGATAAATCAGCTGAGAAAAGTGCCATGATGTACCAAGCGCTTTGGGCCACATCAATCTCATTGGTGTCTTTGGGTTTGGATGATCCCGATCCCGTCCAGCCGCCATTATTATTCTGTGTGCTTAAAACATACTGCAGGGCTTTTTTGCAAAAGCTTTCCAAGCCTTTGTGGGTGGGGTCCATGGCGTAGGCATCACACATGGCCATGATCACAAAGGGAGTCGCCAAGCCATGCATGCCGACTCCGCCATCGTTTCGTTGCATTTTGCAGTATTTATTGACATAACGCTCAACTACGTATTTATACTGCCCAACTTTAGTGGAGTTGCCGTTTCCCAGAAATGCCAAAGCTGCCGCAGAATTGACGGCATTGGGGTGGGCTTTGCTCGGCCAGGAGCCGTTTTTATTCTGCTGGGCTGCCAGCCAGCTCAGTCCATGCTTGATGGCTTGTAGAGTTTGAGGGGGTGTGACTTTTCTTTTCAAACCCGGGTCTCCTCGGTTGCCCAAAATGCCAGTGGGGCCATTTTTCGCTCCTCCCCCCAAGTAGTAACTCATAAAGGGAATATCCATGTTAGCGCTGGGGTCAAATAGGGTATCTGAAAATTGGGCGAAATCATCCACAGGTTCTTCGGGTGGGTTTTCTACTGGGATTATCTCGGGAGGATCTTCGTCGGGTATATCCTCTATGTCATTTACCACATCAACAATAGTGTTGAAATCAATTTGAGGTTCGACTATTTTCATTAGTTCGTCTGGAGCTTTTTGTTCATCTGTAGGGGTGTAAATGACTTTAATGTGAGGGGGAAGCTTCTTTGGCGTTTTTGGAAGGAAGGAGATCACTAAAAGTGCAAGCAGGTGTATGGCTATGGAAGCCATGAGCATGGCTGTGTTTCGTTGGATGAAGACGATAATTCCTTTACGTTTAATTGGCTTTACCAGAGTCCAATCTTCTGGAAATCCTTCGCGGTTCTGAGGAATGGTGGTGTTCATGATGAATGCTATGAAAGGTGGCTATTACATTCATATTGTCACGTCTTTTAAGGGTGTGATAATAAACTTAGAATAATGTGTTTAGCTATATCCGAAGCCTCATTTCTATGGGATCCTGTAGCTTATGCTCATAAGCTGTTCTGAAATGCGAAAAATGTTTCAGAACCTGCTGACCAAAGAACTTTCTGAAAGTCAAATAAATGATCTTTATGGGGGTGAAATATTTCGATCAATTCTCTCTTTCAATGTTTCGTATCTTGAAATAATTTTCTGAATTGATTTCTTTTCTTCTTCACTTTGTGAAGCTTTTAATTTGTCTTGATATTTACGTAGCTTACTTTCAATACTAACGGTTAAATCTTTTTGTTTTTCTATTTCCTCAGATTTGATGGCTTCGTCAAATATTAACTCCTCTGGTAGAAATTCAGACTGATCAGTATTCACGAATTGGTGGGCTGGTATAAACTCCTGATTTTCAACACGCCTCTGATTCATAAAAGTAGGTGATACAATTTCAATATTCTTGTAATGTAAGGCATCCATGATAGCACCTTTCAGTAAAGAAGATGTGGAGAAAAACTTTCCGGAATCTTCAAGAAATCCATGGATTTTATAGACCACAGAATAATCACCTAATTCTGTGATATAAACATAAGGGTCTTTGAGGCCAATATTAAGGGCTGCTGATTTAAGGGTGTCTTCTATGATAACTCGAGATACATCGTAGCCCAAAGACACGCTTGCTGATAGAACGGTATTAGTTTTACGAGTTAGTTTTACCGGATTATTGGCTATATATAAATGAGGTATGGTGATGAAGTTGCTGTCTTCTAATTGGATTTCCGTATGAAAAAGGCTTTTGTTGGTTAATCTGCCCTGATGCTCGCCAATTTTGATGAGATCGCCAATACGAAATCGATTCATGGTATTATTCATAAAACCAGCGATCATATTTCCTAATAAGGTTGTTGAGCTGAGAGCGATACCAGCACTGAGAACTATGCCAAGAAAACTTAGAATTTGACCTTTTGTCGAGCCACCAACAGGTAAGGAGAGAACAAGCGCTAAGCCACCAAAGACGAGTATAAATATGAATAATGAATTTTTGGCGATGGATGAAGGCTTAAAAGAACTTGATCTTTTAAATAACCAGTTGTTGATGATAATAAAAAAAACAACAAGTATGATAACTGCTGTAGGGTTGATAAGAGCCTCAGCGATGTCTTTAAAGTAGGTCATGTGAAGTGAGTATTCTTAGGAGGTAATATTGTATGAGTGAAAAAAAATGAGAATGGGAGTCGAATATGTCGTTTGGAAATGTTAAATTCGGTGAGAAGTTATAGGGGATATGGTTATTGGCAAGGTTCTGAGTACTAAGCTGTCGTTTGTGGAATTTCTGATGTTTTGGGAGTGTTCACTGTATTGCTGAGCTGGCTATGTCTACTCTTTATGCCACTTTGTACAGGTTTCATCTAGATCACTTCAGAATCTAAGTCGGCGACCCTGTGTTGCCAAACTGAAATCATGAACAATTCTGACACGAGCTGCTCACTCCTAGTCAGTAAGTATTACTCTACGAACTCATGCTGAGAGTCTTGTTATGACTGAATTCGTTTATCAGGAAGAATATGAATGAGATTTTTTTTGGATATTTTATTAAGATTTCTTTAATTGACAATTTTTTTTCTGGCAAACAATAGCGATTTTGATGACAGATAAGAAACCGTTAATTTGCCTTGAACGCTAATATCACAATTCCAATTTTTGGAGGACTCATAGCAACTCCAAATCTTATCGTAGCTATATATTTCCACCTAAAATATTTTTCAAGCAAAAAATGGATTCAAGTTCCTGGCGTTATTACAAGCAGCGAAGTAAAATCAGTACATAATGCAGGTTGTGCCCCGAAAGTAACATACACCTACTCATTTGAGCATCACAAGTATAGCGGAGATCGCATATGGTTAACTTCTTGGTCTCAACCTAGCATTAAACTATCTCAAAATGTGGCCAACAGGTACCCTGTAAATTCAAGCGTCATGGTATATTGCAATCCTAAACAGCCCTCTGATTCCATACTAGAACGTAAATTCACGATTGGAATATTGGGTTGCTACTTTGCGGCTCTAGTCGGTTTTTCTTGTGTTTTTCTACCTCTCTTTATTGACCTCGAGTAGTGAGCTCGCAAATAATAATCGTATGAATAGAGACAAAGAAACGCCCGATAATTTCTGCTTTTAGCACAGTCTGCCTAACGCAGATTCGTGTGATGTTTCTATACCGGCTATTTATTGACCCGAAGGAGATTATTGCCAGCAGAACACGAGCTTTTGAAGTGGCCCTTGATAGACTAAAAATCTCCCCTTCTACTCCATGAGCCCTTGGCTTCCATGGATAATACCATCTTGAAAGATAAAGACTACTACGCTCTCTCGTATGTGATTCGTCTCTTCATCTTTTGACTGCTCCTCTTGTACTTTTGTACTGAAGCCGTCTTTGGATAAATTGTCTATTCTGAGTACGCTTGTGTTTGAACCATGATTGGATTGTAAATTGGCAAAGATAACAGGAGTGTCATTGTACACGTTTGTAAACTGAACTTCATTCCAATCACTGCTGTAATAACGACCTAGATTCGTCGATTCATAACGAGATTCTTCCGAAATTCCGGTGCCTTCTTGAATCGTTACCCAGTGAATATTGGCGCTTGGGTAAAGAGCATTGCTTTCTTGACCATGCAAATTAAGTCTAGCTTTGCTTGGGTCCTTTTCAGAAACCCTTATGGAAAGAGCTTGTGACCCAATAGGACCAATAGGTTGAGTTAAAAGGACGGGAGTGCTTGTGAATGCTTCATTGTAGGCTAAGTATTCATTATTGAGCACAGATGCTTTTCCTGCTTGAAGAGCAAGTCCGTCTGTGAGAAGGTGAGTGCCTGACTCTAGAATTAAGTACGTGATTACTTCTTCGCCGTGAACTCCATCTTGATATTCCCATTCTTGCAGCTGAATTTGTATTGTATTGGCGGTAGTGCTCAATAATCGTGCGTTCACTGGGTCATTGTCCTGGGAGCTTGTTATGTTCATTATGACAATCGGTTCCACATATTCTCTGGAGAGATTTAGGGTGTGGCTTTGATTTCTATCATTTTGTTGAAGTCGGTGGAATCCGGTTTCGCCAAGAGTCGTAGCTTGGTCAACTTCGTTAACGCTAATGCTAACTGTTGCCAGTGAAGATCTTTGGGTGCCATCGAATGCCATCCATTCAATGATGTCGTTGCCCACGTAAAATGGGTTTGGTTTGTATAGAATGTTAGGAAATGTGCCTGATATTTGTCCCTGGCTTGGGTGAGTGATGATATTATAGCTTAGGTCGTCTTCGTCGGCATCATTGGCTGTAAGTGTGATATTGATGGCTCTATTTCTGTAGACTTCGATTTCGCTGTTAGATGTGGTGGGCTGAGCATTTGTGGGGTGTTCAATCACATTGACTAAAACTTCTGCGATATTTGAATCATTCTGACCGTCGTTAACTTTGAAGCTTATCTTGTCTAGGCCTAGAAAATAATCATTTGGGGTGTAAGTTAAGGTGGTGCCAGAGAGATTCACTGAACCATTCCATTCTTCCTCTATCAGATGATAGCTCAGTGAACCACCTTCCATATCTTCGCCGGTTAAGGTGATGGAAATGGTGGTTCCTGGGTATACAGTGCTCGATTCATTATATGCAACAGGGATTTCATTGGCTAAGACATACTTGCTGAAGTTTCCATTTTCCAGGCAAAGAATTCCTGTTGCTTCTTGTATATGTGATATTTCTCGGTCAAGAGAGATTTCCTCTTCGATTTTAAAAGTTAAAGAGTCATTCGAGATTTCATTTATGCGTAATCCCGCTGTGTCTATTTCATTAATGCTTTGCATTGCTGTGAAAACTGATGGGCTTTGCGAAAGGGATTGAGTAAAAAGTACTGTTTTCCAGTCGTGAGTGAGGTGCCCTCCATCAAAGGCTAATTGCTCTAAGTCATTTGAGATTCCGTATGCTTTCTCCCAGGCCATCCAATGAATTTCTTCTTCACCGTGATCTTGAATTGATTCTTGTCCTTGGAGTAGTAGACTGAAGCCAGAAGGGGTGATGTTAAAGTTTCTTGATAAAGCACCACGGGTATCATTGGCTGAGGATACTTGTGAAAAAACAAGTGGCTGTTCTTGAAAGGGTAGGGGGTATGATACGGACTTTGCTTCACTCACTACGCTAGAGCCAGCTTGAATGACACGGCCATCTTCGAGGACATGGCGTCCAGCTTCCATAACACAGTAAGATACTGTTTCTAGAGAGTGTACTCCATTGAGGTAATCCCATTCGTCCAATTGCATTTCAAAACTTTGCTGAGTGACATTTCGAACTCTGATGGTTAAAGGGTGCCCGCCACTATATGATTGCACGGTTGTGATGACGATTGGATTATTGAATTGATTTTCCAAATTGACTAAATACCAGCTTTCACTATTGGGCTGATTAAAAGCTGCAGTGCCAATTTCGCAGATGATTTGCCTCTTTCGTTCTGTCTTTGCTGAGCGTATTAGTGACCAACTGCCTCTATTATAATTGAGGGACATATCTCGAGAACGTACGCGGTATTCATAGGTCGTGTCTGCCTGTAGATTTTTGTCGGTGAATGACCTACTGTCAATCCAGCCACTATCATGACTCTTATCTGGGAAGTTTAAATTCTGAAAGTAGTATTGAACGGGAAATTCATCAGTGACCTTAGCAGCTCTCATTGTAATGGATGATGCGTCCAAGGCTTGTGGCCTTTTGTTCCATGTGATGGGGTTTGGATTAGGGGCAGTGATGTCATTTATCATCATTCTTCTGGCATTAATGCGTCCCCCGGAAACACATTTACCAGCATATGAACTCATTTGATCAACTGATCGCATGAGGTGTAGTTTACAACGATTCATACTCATCTCTGGGTAGTGAGACTGAAATAGTGCCATCAGCCCAGCAACATGAGGAGCCGCCATTGAAGTTCCACTGTAATATTGATATTTGCCGTTAAGGACGGTTGATAAAATTCTCACTCCTGGAGCAGCTACATCAACTTGCTGCTCACCAAAGTTAGAAAAAGAGGCTAAATTGTCGTTGTAGTCAGAGGCTGCAACAGATATAATGCAATCGAGGTTATAGCCACAGGGGTAAAAGGGGTCTGAGTCATTGTTGGTGCCATTGTTACCTGCTGCAGCAATGCATAAGATGCCTTTGTTTCCAGCCTTGGCTATGGTGCTTTTGAGAATTGAAGAATAGCCTCTACTTCCCCAGGAATTTGAGGTGATGTTGGCTCCCATATCTTTAGCATAATTAATACACCCAATGGCATCGGAGGTGGATCCGTAACCATTGCTGCCTAGAAATTTTAATCCCATCAAACTGACTTTCCAACATACGCCTACAACGCCTTTGGAATTATTGCCAACAGCTCCTATGGTTCCCGCGCAATGAGTGCCGTGCCCCTTGTCGTCCATTGGATCGCCATCATCATTGCAAAAATCGTAGCCATGGATATCGTCAATGTAGCCATTATCGTCATCATCAATATTGTTATCAGGAATTTCTCCTTGGTTGACCCACATATTTCTTCTGAGGTCAGGGTGATTGTGAGCGATGCCACTATCTACGACGCCTACTATAATATTTTTGCTACCTGTTGTGACTTCCCATGCTCCCAAAGCCTCGATGTCAGCACCTGTTTTGTTGCTATTTTGACCAGTATTATTCATTCCCCATAGATCCTCAAATCGAGTGTCGTTTGGTTCGCCGATGGCATACTGGATATAATCTGGTTCAATTTCTGTGTTTGTGTGCTCTTCTGAAAGTGATGCGAGGGCGTTTTTGACGCCGTCCAGAGATAGATCCCCTTTCGTTTTAATAAGATACACATTGCTTTTGCCCATTCTTTTTCTGATTTCCCAGCCAGCACTTTTTAATTGATTTTCAAATTCAGCAGAGGAAATACCTTTGTTGTTATCTATCATTATATGATCGGCGACCATGGATTTCCTTTGCAAGAACTTTGCTGTCATGTCCGTTTTGGTCTTTATTTCATATGATTCTTCAATGAGAATAAATGGGTATTTATAGTCTGCTTGGACAATTTTGCGCCTAGTGGCAATATTTGAATCTGAACTAGTATTTTTCTCAATTAATAGGTCTTCTAAAACAATTTTATCGTTTTGAAAGATGTTATCTGTGTCTTGCTCGGAGAGTAGTGCTTTAATGGTGCTGAGTTGAGCTTGGGTGGAAGAGGATTGGGGGTTGTTTGCTATAGCAGGATTATTTGAAGGATTATTTTTGTGCTTAGTCGCTAAAATTTGGCCACTTTTTACAGTAGGTGATGCTTTTTTCTGCTGACTATTAAGAGTTGTTTTGATCGTTTTGTCAGGCTTAAGTTCATCATCTTCTGGCGAAGTTGTTCGGCCTGATAAATATACCAATAATGATATTAGAAATAATACATTAATAGGGAGGAGGATGATTTTCAACTTCATAATTAACTCCAATTGTAACTACTCACCCCTTAAGTTGCTCTTGACAACATAGGAAAGCACGTCTTAATACTCGCGATGAAAAATTTGCGGACAGTAAAACTCTGATGGCTAGCTATCTCGGCTCGAAAGCCACTTCTGGCTTGTGTCAGGCAATTATTTCCATGATGCCTCCTCATGCTACGTTTATTGAAACACACCTTGGGGGAGGAGCTATCATGAAGAGGAAAGCGCCCTCCATGCGAAGCATCGGTATCGATCTTGATCCCGAAGCTATTTCTTCATTCGAGTGCTCCTACCCAGTAGAGCTTATTCGAGGATGTGC
>JADGBV010000499.1 GCA_015231345.1 Planctomycetota bacterium | reverse complement strand
GGTATACATCCTGAATATAAAGGGTTGCTTCTTTATCGTTAGTATTAATTCGATTGGGTATCATTGAGGGTCGATTTCTAGACATGAGGGGTATGGGTTCTACCAAGAAGTAACCTTTTTCCCGGTAAAGGCTGGTTACATTGTCATTTGTGTCGGCCAGGTAAATGCCTTTGTCTGTAGCTCCTTTGTTAAGCCAGACGGAAACAAGGTATTTGTTATCGTTGATGGGATAGGGGGTGAGGAATTGAGGAAATTCTTTGGCTGTGAGTTCATCCTTAACTTTCACTTCGATATTGAGCCCTTGCCCCGAAATTCTCTTTATAATTCCCTTCTCCTCATGAAAACCGGTATTGGTATCAACGATGACCAGCTGACCCGATTTATAACTACCATGATAACCAGACAGAATACATAAAAACTGGCCGTTCTTTCCTGGAAGTTCCCGCGGTGCATAAAGACCGTTGGGGTAATAGGAGTTGCTCCCATAGATGGCTTTTTGAAGCGTGCCATCAGGGTTCATACTCATTAAGGGGCGGTTAAAAAGACGGTTCATACCCGTATAGTCCCACCGTGAATAGATGACCTGACCGTTATTTCTAAGGGATGGATTGGAGTTATGATCTTGATCAAAGCAAAGACGCCGCATATGACTGCCATCGTCGTTCATAATGTACAAGTTGGCCACAAAGCGATCGTCCTGGCCATGCCAACAAGGTACGCATTGATATGGGGCACTTGAAGCTACGATAATACGATCATCGGGGAGGTAGATGGGTTCGTAACAATCCACATCTTCAGGTGTTTGGGATACCTGACGAAGTCCGGTGCCGTCAATATTGATCTCGTATATTCTCCAATTGGTTTTGCTTGATTGAGCAAAAAGCAGCTTTGTTCCGCTCCAGTGGAGGTCCAAGTGACCGACATAATAATCACCTTTCGGTTTATATATGGTTTGGCTTTTTCCAGTCTCTAGGTTGTGAACTGCAATTTCACATTGATAACCGGAATTTGGCAGTGATGAATGGGATTCATGATTACTAGGGAAGCCCAGTTGCTTCATGATCTTAGCAGTGCTCTTTGTGTTTTTGAGACTTGCAGGAAGTTTGTGTTTTACATGTAAGATTTTTAGTTTCTTTAGAGTAGGATCCCTCTTTAAGCTTTCCCGTGACAGGCTTTTAAGCTGGGGCTGTGCTGCAAGGACCCCCACAAGTAAGAACAAGGCCAAGGCGGATAGATAAAGATTATGATGACTTTTCATGAATATTTTTGGAATCGCTGATTGTGGTAAATGTTCGGTCATAACCTTCCTGAATCTCTTGGCTGGCTCCTAAAACGATGGAGATTTCTTTGGCTGCCTTGATGACTTTGGGGCCTATTGCCATAATAAATTCATTTAAAGTAAAATAGATCAGCAACGACGTAACACCTATGGAGGCAATAACTTTATTGTTGTGATCGTAAATTGGGGCGGCAAAGCAAATCATGCCGCGTCCATACTCCTCAACATCAAGGCCGTAGCCCTGTTTATTGATTTGAGCAAGTTCCTTATTGAGCTTTTTTGGATTTGTAATGGATGACTCTGTCATTTTCGTAAAACCTTCTTTGGTGAGCTGTTCCATGACAGATTCAGAGGAAAATGCCAGAAGAACCTTCCCGGGCGCACAGCAATTTGAATAAAATCGGCCGCCTGCGCTTCCCCCACATCGAACATCCCTTCTACTTTCAAAGCTTTCCATAAACAAGGTCTTGGTGTCATCCAGAACTGCTAGATAAGTATTATCAGAACTTTCTCGCCAGAGAGCCTCTAAAGGGCCAATGGCTGCTTTGCGGAGACTTGTTTTGGCAAAAGCATGACTGAAACACCGAAAAGGCTGAAGCCCCAAAGAGTAAGCGGGGCCTTCATGGGGAGTAATCCAACGGTGTTTTTCGAGGGTGCTTAAGAGGCGAAAAACGATATTTTTATTTAAACCTAGCCCTTTGGAGATTTCTGTCACCCCGACGGGCTCATCTTGTTCTGCTAAAAATTCGAGCAAATATATGGTTTTTTCTACGTTTTGGACATTGTATTGAGTGGTGGCCATTTCGATATTTTATAATGGTGTTATAAAATAATAAGAATTATGACTAGTAAGTCAAGACAGGAAGACATAAAATCCTAAAAAATTGAGGTTAGAAATATTCTTCTATTGAGTAAATCTCAATGATTTATAGGACTAGAAAGGTCAAAAGCAATAATATACTCTTAAGGTAATCAGTATCTAGCCACTGCGAAAACAGACAGCTCAGATATGTATTAGGAAAACAATAATGAAGTTTTTTCGCTCAGCCTGCTATCTAAGCATAATCTTAATTAGCTTTGCCTTAGTGATTGTTTCTTCAGTTTTTATTGAAAAGCTAGGAGTCAAAGACGCACTGAGCAACGGAACCTGGATCCTCTACTTCTCAGGTATTATTGCCATGGTCAAAGTTCATAGCTCAAAACCAAATTCACTCTTATTTATCATTTTTGGAATTTCTCTGATTTATATACCAGCCTCGCTCTTTTTTAGCTCCCATACCGATATACATGGAGCTTTCTATGTGTTATCTCTTCAGATTTTCGCTTATGCAGCTTCATATTATATTGCTGCTATGAGAAGGACTGCTGCTAAGTCTTAATACCTAGCTAAATAAGGGCGTATGTCCGGTAGGCTCTATGCCCGCAGTTTTTCTAAAACGGCACATCTGATTCCTCCTCATAGTTA
>JADGBV010000498.1 GCA_015231345.1 Planctomycetota bacterium | reverse complement strand
ATTATTTAGCAGTGATTTTAGTAAAAATACTAAACTGCAAGCAGCTATTTGACTTCTGTTAGGTATTTCTATTGCTGAGACTCATGGGTGGGTCGTCGTTCTATGTGAATAAATCTCTCCAAGAGTTTAATATGCTCATTTTCGATAAAACGAATTATGAATGAAAAACGCTAATTTTCTATGTATTACATGGTGAAAATGTCTTTACCAGGTTGAATAAATCGCATGTTTTTGAACTTCGCACCTGTGCAGGCATTCATGATGGCAATCACAATTTTGAAAGGCACATTGGCATCCGCATCAATAAGTATGGGGGTTTTCTTCCCCTCAAAGGAGCCAAATGAGGCAGATTCCATTTGTCTCATGAGATTAAGGAGAATGGGAGCGTGATCAGGGTTGAACTGTTTTGTATCACTTGTGTGCTCTGCTGCAAGAGCTTTGCTTTTCTGATCTTGGGGCAAATTGTAAATAGTTTCGATGCTTTTGGAGTTAAGGGATAAAAATTGTCCAAGCAGGCGTTGGTTGAAATAGAGCGAACTTAGGATTTTATCCCCTTCATTCTTCGATTTGATTCTAATATTAAATTCCATATCTTTTAGTTTATCTATTGCTTCTCCTCCCCCGCCAGTTGATGGATTATTAGCTTCCAGTCTGCCTTCGACTTTCTTCTGGGGCATGAGCATAAAAAAAATAAGAATGAGAAAGACCACATCAATCATAGGGGTCATATTGAAACTCAATTCTTCATGAATCACTTTCTTTTTCTGCATTAACTCTCCTGTGCTGTATACCTTTTATTGTTATGAGAGCTTGGGTGTGACGAAAGTTATCTTAGGTGTGACGAAAGTTATCTTAGGTGTGACGAAAGTTATGGCATAATAGCTTAGCTAACTTAGAGCTTAAGTTGACTCTAGCTTTTTCAAAATAATGAGCGACCATTTTGGTAAGGTGAGGTGTATGGCGCTCTCCTCATCGCTACTCAACACTCCTTGATTGCAGGCTTCTTCATAGCCGCCAAACTCGGGCCTCTGTGAATTGAATTCTTCTTGCCACTGTGTCTGGCTACCCCAATCTGTGTAGATGCGATAATCACCATTGAGCCATTCTTCTTCTCCGTAGTGTAAAATGCATAAGTAGGCCCCCTGTTCAGGTGAGCCTTCTTGCCATCTCATAAAAGCGATGACCTTGGCTGAGGCATCTTGATGAACAATTCGTAGGTCTTCAGATTGGAATGCTCCTTGCCCTGTTCTTAGGGCATGAATCTTCTTAACTAAAGACTGCATATGAGGTGCATGGCTATCATTCCCTTGAGCGAGGTTCCAGTCAAAGCAATGATGCTCATCGATATGCCACCAGCCATCCTGAAGGTTTTCTGTCCCCATAAAAACCATGGGTAGTGCTCGCGAAACGCACTGTAGGGAATACCACATTCTAACTTGAGCTCTGCCATGCCAGTTATGCCGACCGCCAAAACGCGCAACTGCATGGCGATGAACGCCACCATCTTCGTGTCCATTTTTTCGATCACCGCATTGATCGTGCGAGCCTAGAATGGAATTAATCGCACTTTTGGAATTAGGAAAGCCGGAATGGAGGCCAATCATGCTTTTAAGCATTCTTAAGCATTTATCAGAGTTTTCGCCTCCGTCATACTTCTTCATGATTTTCTTCATGTCAAAATGTGAGGAGTGGATCCAGCATGAATCAAAACCAGCATCAGTAATAACTGCGGGATTTTCAGGTGTGATTTCGGCGATGAGATAAACCTCTGGGTAGTGACTTCTGATTTCATAACTCATTTCTTGCAGGAGCCACCATGGCATATTATGAACGGAGTCAAAGCGAAGAGCATCAATATGGTAGTCTTCAATCCACATGCGACAAGCTCCTTTGAGGTAGTCTTTTACTTCGTTTTTATGAAAAGCAAAGCGCCTTCCCCAGGGAGTGTCAACTTCCCCTTCAAAATAGATGCCCCCATTGGAATGCGGCCCGTATCCGTCATAGTTCCATAAGGAATTAAGTTTGGAGCTGCCATGATTCAGTACTATATCTAAACATATGGCAATCCCTCTTTGGTGGGCTTCATCGATGAGCTGATGCAACTCTTTACAAGTGCCATATTTGCCATGAACACTCATGAGCTGACGTGGGTTGTAGCCCCATAAACCTCCGAATTCTGTGAGAGGCATGAGCTGAATGGCGTTATATCCAAGTTCTTCAATATAAGAGAGCTTTTTCCTGAGCTTAGAGAGAACACTCCCCGAGCCTTCATGGGGAATAAAGGACCCGGGGTGCAGCTCGTACATTACCCATGAACTTGGTGTCGGAGGAGAAAATGACTTCTTCTTATTTTGAGGAGCAATCAAAGAGCACCAAGCGCTATTGAAATCGGTCTCATATGCCCAAGGGTCTCTGCGTACCAGGACTTCTCCTTCCTCTTCGTAGCAATCATTCCATGAAGAATGTATAAGAAAGCGGTACTGTGAGCCGGGTTTTATGCCTTTTAGGGTAAGGTTATGAAAGTCTGGAGTTTGAGTTTCTTGGCTCATGGCCACGATCTTGCCACAGCCAAGCTCAACCTCCACTCTTTCAGCATGGGGCGCCCATACTCGTAATTCGACAGATGTTTTGCTGAGCCACTTTGGTGTGCAGGAATGAGGGAGCTGCCAGAGGTATTCCATTTGATGATTTTTAATAATGCTGGTTTTTCTTCAGCATATATTAATACGAAATGTGTTTTTCAAGAA
>JADGBV010000497.1 GCA_015231345.1 Planctomycetota bacterium | reverse complement strand
AGCCCCACAATTCACAGCAACGAAGGGCCCAGATTTTCTTCTACTGTTAATATGCAAACATCGAGCCACTAACTCTTTGCCAGTCCCACTTTCGCCCTGAATGAGAACAGGAGCTTCAGAGTCTGCTAAACGAGGCAATTGCTTTTTAACATTAATAATAGCAGAGGAGTTGCCGATTATACCGTTAAAATCCTCATATGAACCAACAAGCTTTTTGAGGCGGCGATTTTCTTTCTGCAGGTCGGTAAACTTGAGCGCTTTATTAATCTGATCTAGCATATCTTCCCAGTGGAAAGGTTTTGTTAAATAATTCCATGCTCCAGCTTTAACACAATCTACTGCTGACTCAATTGTTCCATTAGCTGTCATCAATATAACAGGGATAAGTAGACCACTTCCTTGTATTTTCTTGAGAAGCTCATCCCCGTTAATAGAGCCCTCCAAAACAAGATCGGTAAGAACTAAATGCGGGGAAATATCTTCGATATGTTTCCAGGCCTCAACACCAGAGATATAAGACGACACCTCGAAGCCTGCCGTTTCTAACTGATGACAGGCGATCTCCAACAAGCTCGTATCATCTTCCACCAGCATGATTTTGTATTTCGACATTAGGCATCTCCAGGCAATTTAATGATAAACTCAGTACATCCGGGCTCACTTTTCAATAATTCAAGTTCACCACCGAATGAGCGAATAATATTTCGTGAAAGATAAAGGCCGAGTCCACTCCCCTCTTTTCTGCCGGTCACAAAAGGTTCGAACAACTGTTTTCGAATATGATCAGGAACACCAGTTCCGTTGTCCTGAACAAAAATGTGTACTTCGGTGCCGTCAGTTATCGTTGAAAGATGTATCTTCCCCCCCTCAGGTGGTATAGCATTTGAAGAATTGATGACTAAGTTCATCAATACCTGTTTAAATGGGTCGGTTTGCACCGTTGCTGATTGATTTTCAGGTATATCCAATTCAAATTCAATATTTTTTTTCTTTAGTACCGGAATAAGTAGTGTCATGCTTTCCATGATAAAATCTTTCAATAGAACGCCTTCAGTTTGAATTTTCTTTTCATTACCAAGCTTTAAGAATTCACCTACCACCTGATTGATTCTTTGGACTTCTCTAAAAACCGTTTTTGAAAATTTTTTGCGAGTAGCTTCGTCCGTTTTATCAGAAATGACAATTTCAACTGCTCCTTGAAGAGCACTCAGGGGAGTTCTTACTTCATGCGCAACCGTACCAGCCAATTCACCCATTGTTTTCAGCCGTTCCGTCTTTCGTGCGTTATCTTCAAACTCAAGTAATATGGCTGTTTTCTCTTTCAAGGCTGAGTAAGCTTCTGAAAGGCGAAGAGCATTCTCTTTTTGACGATCACTCAATACCCCCGTAACCCATGCCACCACAAAATATAAGCCCAAATCAAGTAAAGTAGAAGATATATTGTGGTGCGAGTGATGATAAAGTTGGATAAAAATATGAAAAACATACACCAAGCAAAACAAAGTCGTTAGTTGCAGAGCGAACCATCTTCCCACCCATATAGCAGCCAGCACTATGGGTAGATAGGTGAGTTTAAAAAGAAACTGATGAGCAAAGCCCCACTCTGGCGGACTAAACAAATGACCCAGCACACATAACAAACTGATTAGTATAAGAATAATTACTTGGCTTCGGTTATTCATCAGAACTTGAAATACTCCGCACCGAAGACTAACATTCCACCAAAATGACCAGTCAGACTCACCAAAGTTATGGACAAGACCAGCATCAGCATGAATGCAGCATACAACCGTCCTTCTGATCGAAAAGTCTTGCAATGCAAGAGGGTACATACAAGTAAACTCACGCACGTTCCCACTGCCAGCCACCGGTGTGTTGAAACCAAATGAAGCTCTTCTACCCCGAAAGATCTTGAGGAGGCATTCAGCCAGCCCGATAAAGCAGCAATCCACGCAAAAATAGTAGATAAAATCAAGGTGAGCCTCACGGAAAAGCGAACGTCCTTTTTCTTGAAAAGGAATCCTCCCATTTGAAGAAAAAAAGCAAAAAATACTCCTGCTATCGGAAAATGGACGATAATGGGATGAAATTTTGCCAAAAGAGACTTTATCCAATTCGTAGCTTCGCCGTGGTCTCGTGAATGGTCATGTTCACTCTGCTCAGCTCCATGAAAATCTTCATTCTGTTGCGCGGAAGCTGTGGGCTTTAACCGATGCCCTCCTGAAGAATTTCCATAGCTAATCTGTTTTGCATATTTTTCTGGATTCGCCTCAAACTTCCGGATGCATTTCTTGCAGCAGAAATAGAGTGCCTTGCCTTGATAGTTCGTCTTGTATTCAAGCACTACTGGTTCTTCTGGAAAAACAGGACACATTGGGTTGACAGCCTCTTTGTTCTGCTCTGATGCGGAAGTAATTGATGCCCCCAAGCACAGAATAAGCAAAATCAACAATCTTTTCATCGTTACCCTCAATCGACCTTTTGGTTTAATTAGCAATATGAATGCCAAAACAGATATCGTTCCTACTAAGCCTCAATTGTCTTAATTTACACAGCAAAGTCTGATTTCAATCAACAACTGTCTAATATCAGACAATCGGAGTAGTTCTCTTATGTTTTTTCTTCCCAAAAACTGCAAGAAGTCACAAATTCCTTAAAATCAATGACTTTGTGAGTCTACCCACGGAGATCCATTTATGGATCAAAGCAGAAGCCTCACTTGCAATCACAATAATTCGAATAGAATCGTAGGGATG
>JADGBV010000496.1 GCA_015231345.1 Planctomycetota bacterium | reverse complement strand
ACGGAGTAATACGCAAAGTCGTACTTCCTTGCTCAGCATTTTCATGACTTGATGTCAAAGAAAAGTCTTCTAGGCTTTGATATTCACGTTTGGGAGCTGAATAAGAATTCTGCTTGCCTTTACTCGAAGGAAGAGTCACCCTAAAAGGCTCATTGTGTTTTGCGGGCTGAGAAGGCTGCCAAGATGATGAACTGGAATTTTGCGACGGCATAGATGATAATGCCTGATTTTGCGAGGGCCTAGACGATGACGCCTGGCTTTGCGAGGGCCAAGACGATGATGTGGATCTCTGCTGAGCTGAATGTGAAGACGAATGCGAAGGCCGAGAAGAAGAGTTGCTCTGCTGACTCCCAGTTGAATAGGACGACTGATACTTACCCTGAGAAGATGATAAAGACTGCGGCGAGCCCATGGCAGGCAAACCATCATCAGAAAGGGGCTCTAGCCATTCGGGCTTTTGCGGCAAAACCTCTTTGGGTTTTGGTGGCACTGTAAGTAGAGGCGGCGGAGAATAAGAGCTCCTTTTTGGGCTTGATGTTTTAGGAGTAGGATTCTTTTTCTTGGGAACAAGTCGGTCTTTACGAAAAAAAACAACTTTTTCATCACCTTCCAGACGCCAATCAACAGGTATGCCTTTTCGACCGTAATTTGAACAAACCGCATCGATTAAATCCATTAAGCTAATCACATGATTATAAGGCTGACGAGCCTGATTATCCGGAGAAGTTGGCATTATGATAGATATATCAAGCTGAGTTTCAGCTGCATTGACGATATCCGAAAATGAAAGCTGGCCATGGAGCTTTACGGTCACCTCTTTGGGGTCATAACTTGCTGCCTGCAAAAGAGGCATTCCAAATAGGCAAACTAGAAGGAAATAATTAACTTTTTTCAACAAATTTCAAATGGTAACAGTGACGAGAATGATTTTTCCTATGGGCTTTTTCTTGGTAGAGTGTAGTCGTCAAACCTTCGAATAAAGCATGAGCCTGGTACTTAATCTGGTATGAGCTAAGATTTTCCAATTCCATATCGATGTTCTTAGCATAATCGTCAATATCGGTTTGCACGTAGATATCGGCTCCTGGTTTCAAAGCTGCTTTCAAAGTATCAAAGAGACGTTGGGTCACAAGGCGTCTTTTTAAATGTCGC
The DNA here is from genome assembly GCA_015231345.1 of Planctomycetota bacterium. Taxonomy (GTDB): domain Bacteria; phylum Planctomycetota; class JADGBV01; order JADGBV01; family JADGBV01; genus JADGBV01. The sequence continues at coordinate 1,609 of JADGBV010000496.1, read as the reverse complement.
CTTTTAAACCAAGGATCGGGGTAATTAATATAAGCCTTATCGACACTTTGAGCTGGGCATTGCAATAAGAATTGATAAATGGAGCCATAGTAAAAGCGCACGTGCTCTAAGGCTACGCCTCTACGCTCTCGGTTAGCCAGTTTCGTCAGATTTTTCTTCACACATTGATAATCGGGATCGACCCCAATCCATCTTGCCTCTGGAGTTTTCTCTGCTTCAGCCATTAAAAAACGACCCATGCCAGCGCCAATATCGAGAATAAGAGGCAGATCTTTTTCTTTTTCGAGGAATTCATCTGAAAAAAGCCAGTGAAAGCCTTCGTGTTTGGCTAGAGGACTCGTATCGGGCGGATCTTTCTTTTCGCAGTAGCCCTGCTGAAAATCCCTTGATTCTTCTGGGCTTAGCTCAGCCTCTTCTTTTACACTATCCTCTTTGAGCAATTCTTTCTCCTATATAGAGCCCATCTAAAGCCGCACTAATAATTCCGCCAGCATAACCAGCCCCTTCCCCACAGGGGTAAAAGTTGCTTACGCCTTCGCTACAACCCGATTCCTTACGGGGAATCCGCAAAGGCGCGGAGGTCCGAGTTTCTGTGCCAATGAAAAGAGCATCAGAACTACTAAAACCGGGGAATTTTTTCTCAAATGCCGGCAACGCCTTCAGCATAGATTCTTTTAGAGCTTCAGGCAGAAAAGTACGCATATCAACAGACTCTAAGCCTGGCTTATAGCTAGACCCAGGCAAATCACTTGAAATACGCCCTGCCATATAATCACTCACGCGCTGAGCAGGCCCCACATATCGCCCCCCAACAGATTGATAAGCTTTAGATTCTATCTCACATTGAAAATCAATCCCCGCCATCACTCCTTTATTGGGGAAGTCCGCAGGTGAAACTTTTATCACCAGCCCTGAATTCGCATACTGAGCATTTCGAGCATAGTTACTCATACCGTTAACCACGTGGTAACCTTCATGGGATGAGCTACAGACAATCTGCCCCCCTGGGCACATGCAAAAACTATAAACACTACGCTCTTTATCGATATTATGAACCACTGAATAATCAGCAGCCCCCACTTCCTCTTTGCATTTCTTGTGCTGCCAATGATTCACCAGCTCCTGAGGGTGCTCAATACGAAAACCGACAGCAAAAGCCTTGCTTTCCAGAGGGATTTTTTTCTCTTCCAGCAAACGATAGCTATCGCGTGCGCTATGACCTGTTGCCCAAATAACAGCATCAAGTTCTGTCCACTCACGACCATCGGCACAGCGGAGGCTCTGAATTGCCTCTCCCTCTAAAGTCATATCGCTAACATGGGCCCCAAATTCAACGCGAACTCCTTTTGCAAGCAGGCGTTTGCGCATTTCAATCACCACCTTACGCAAACGATCCGAACCGATATGAGGTTTTCCTGAGGTGGCAATTTCCTGAGGAGCGCCGCAATCCACAAGGTAATCCAAAATCCAACGGATCCAAGGGTGATTCTTGCGAGTCGTAAGCTTACCATCACTAAAGGTGCCCGCACCCCCTTCACCAAAACAAATATTACTTTCCTTATTCAGTTTAGCTTCATTAAAAAGAAGCCCAATAGTCTTAACCCTTTTC
>JADGBV010000495.1 GCA_015231345.1 Planctomycetota bacterium | reverse complement strand
CTTCTGTGTTTTTCATGAAGGATTAGATGCTGCTGATACGAAAAAATTTCCAGAAAAAAAATACGGAAAAGCGACGAGAAAGAATAAATCAAGATACGTGGCTATTTGTAAGGATCCCATTTATGCCGCACGTGGAGCCAAAATGGATTGCCCTGATTTCGCTATACAAGGGCAAGTCACACAGCATAGAAGTCAAACCGGCTATAATGATTCGGGCTGGGACATCGTTCCCGGGAACTACGAACGCTTCATAACTCAACTTAACCCTGAAGAAACGAGTATTGGCCTTTTTAGAATTAACGGACCTCTAACAGCACAATCTCATCACTATGACCGCTTTGCTCGAAGTTTCGATCATGCTTCTGGCAAAAACACAATGTATTTTGACATCAACGACGATTTAGTCGATTCAAAAACTCAGCGCATTCGACTGTCCCTAAGCTACCTTGACCGTGGCACCGGTTCGTTTGAACTTAAATACGATTCTTCTGGTCACTCTCAAAAATCAGCATTCATCGTTAAAAAAACAAACTCCAATACTTGGAAAACTCATAGCGTGACAATCTCTGACGCTCATTTCAAAAACCGAGGACCAAAGGGAGCGGACCTAACACTTCACAACCTCGATAAAGATGACGATATATTCCATATGCTCGAGCTCACCAAACTTGCCGATGTTAAAATGAAAATTAACGGCAAGGGCAGGGTCACAGCTCGTCATGGCAAAACTCTATATGATTCGGTAAAGGGAACATATAGAGAAGGCCAACGACTTGATTTAGTCGCAACACCAGCTAAAGGCTGGAAGTTCAAAGAGTGGAGTGGCAACTTAGGTTATACTCGAGAAAACACAGCCTTGCTTTACCCCACAGAATCAACCTCGCTAACCGCCACCTTCACGAAAGAATAATTTAGTTCCCCGCTCTTTAACTCACCACGGAAGTAAAAACTAGCACAGTAATCAGCTGTATAGCTAGAAACAAAGGAGCGTAGCGCATAATTATGTATTTATTCATATTGTTCCCTTAGCTCATAACGAAAAAGTGAACCAGTGTTTAAGGAGCGCAGCGAATTAAACATCTGGTCCCACGCCTTGTTATTTCGATTTTACACAAACAGCTCAGAGTGAGTGCCGACACGTGTTAGTTGAAGTTGGTAATTTTCAATCCGATACATAAGAAGCCAGTCGTTCTCGATATGACATTCGAGAAAGTTCTTGTAGTTACCTGTTAATTGATGGTCCTTGTACTTCTGTGAGAGAGGTTGGCCTTTTTGAAGTAAAGTAACTACTTTCTCGAATTTTGAGAAGTCTCTATTTTGTTTTTTTGCTATCCTGAGGTCTTTTTTGCAGGAATTAGCAATGAATATTTCTAACACTATAACCCTAAGTCGGACATCATGTCCTTAGCAGAGGAGTATTTGCTTCCTTTCCCTTCTTCGATTTCTCTCATAGCCTTCGCTGTAGTAGGAAAGAAACTTCTCCACCTATTCCGCGTCTGTATTCAAGCGTTTGCTATGTTTTAGTCAAGCTTAAGAACGAGCCTAAGGCCACTTTCAACTTGCGAAAAAAGGTGTTTATTAAGAACCCCGATTTTGCTTTTCAAAAAAGACTTATCAAGTGTAACTACTTGAGAAACATTAGCCACAGAATCTTTCTTCAATTTTGTTTGAGCCTTGGGGAGTAATACGTTGCCAGGGGCAGGGGCAAGCTTGGTGTTAGAAGTAATTACTACTGAAATGATGGTAGAGATGGCGCTTTTATTGAATGAATCTGATTGAATTACTAACACTGGATGTTTGTAGCCCGGTTCAGAACCAGTAGGCTCTGGCATTTTAGCCCACCAGACTTCTCCTCGCTTGATTACCATTCTTCACTAAACACTGTATTGGCCTGCATTACTGATAAATCTCGCTCAAGTCCATTTGGCTCATCAGAATAAACTTCGTTCAACTTGTCAGTGACTTCGTTAAACTGATCAGTCTCTACATATTGCTGTACAGCAATAGTAAACAACTGACTTCTTGACATGCCATTAATTTTTGCATACCGTTCAGCCTTCGTAAAAACCTTATCGGGAATGGAAATTGCAGTTTTCATACCTTAAGTATAACCAGAAAGCAATATTGTCAAGGGAAAAATAACGTTTCACGTGAGCATGTTTTAAAAAGCGCGAGCTTTTTAAAATCTGCTCCACGTGGTTGTTATTTGCGGTAGGAGTCTTCATATTTGTATCGTCATATACTCGTAGCCTTGTATTGCTTCCGAAGACTCAAAATCAGGTTCCGGAAATTCTAACCCAAGATCTTTAGTGAGGCTGTAGAATTTTAAATATGACTCTTTGTCGAATTGCACTACATTACCATTGTCGATAGTATTCTTGATAAACTCTACACTAAGCTTTTTAAATTTTACTGATGAGAAATCTACTTTTCCAGCTTGATCCATATAGCTTATTAGCACTTCAGGGGAGGCGCATACTTGTAAATGCACACCTTTTGCTAACGAAAGTGATTGTTGTTTCTCGTTTAAAGCTGTGCAGCCAACTATTTTATGGTAAGACATATTCTCTTATGTTTAAAGCAAATAACACCAGACGTGAGCAGCGCCAATCAAGCTGATGCTCGGTTTAAGAGCAAAACCTACACCGCCACTAGTTAGCGTCTGTTCGACGTATTTGTTATGGTGAGGTTGTGAGTAAGACATGGAGAAATGCAGAGGTATGGCGCTGCGCCTTTGGAGTTGGGTAATCGAATGCAAATGAGACTGCAGATA
>JADGBV010000494.1 GCA_015231345.1 Planctomycetota bacterium | reverse complement strand
CTGACGATGATAGAGCTGGATGAAGACCTGGTCATTAAGGTTGCGGTTTTTTGGATATTATCTTTCATGCTGCAACTAAGGCTTTCAATTTTAAATGTATCTAGTGGTTGATTGAGAAAGAGTAGTGCGCTTTGCAGTTCAGTAAGCATTTCATTACTATGGCTTAAATGCTGATTCGAACTTTGCTCTACTAAGCTTTCCTCCATGCTTTGGTGTGATCTCAAGTCCTTGAAGGACACAACATGAGCCATGGAATCGGGCATGAATATGCGTGTGGCGGATACTTGTACGGGTAGCCACTCCCCACTTAAGGAGCCTAAAAACATTTCCGAGCTTTTACCAACAAGGTGTTCTAGTAAAGTGTGCAGTCCAACACTATCTTTGCCATCACTGACATAATTGAGTTCGATTTGCGCTGGCAAGAGGGTTCTGGCGTCAAAGTTAGCCTCGTCACCTTTCAATAAGTCATTGACTACGATATTAGCATAAACAACTTTGTTATTCTGGAGCATAAGAAAACCATCTGTGGATGCTTCAACTAGGGCACGGTACTTTTCTCTAGATTCACTAAGATCTCGCTCTGCATCTATACGGCGATGTTCACTTTGAACACTGCGAATGTTGATGTAGGTGAGGAGTATGATCATAAGAAGAGTGATGATTAAAGTGATATAAGCCAGGCGCCGCCTGAAATGATTGATCTCTTCATGAATATCATCGATATACACACCTGTGCCTAAAATCCAACCCCATTCTGTAAACTCCTTTACGAATGATAACTTTGGCACTATGCGTGAAGTGTCATGTTTATCTCTCCATTCATACTGGACATAGCCTGAACCTTGCTTTTTGACGACTTCCACAAACTCGAGAAAAAGGTTCTCGCCGCTGAGGGATTCAGTTTCATGGTAGAGGTTGAGATCGCTGCCGATTAAATCTTTTCTGAAGGGATGCACGATCATGGTGGGTTGATGGTCGGTTATCCAGAAGTAATCTTGATTATCTTTTCCATAGCGCATATGATAAAATAGCTCTTTCGCTTGAGCCTGGGCCTTCTCTAGGGATAAGGTGCCATCTTCGACTTTATCGTTAAGTGAATTAAGAAGACTCAGTGAACTATTCACTAATTCCTCAATCATCTCCTTTTTTCGTTCGAGGTAGCTTCTCTCAAGTATGGGTATGATGAGTGTGTATATGGAGACAACAAAGAGGAGTATGGCCAATATGGCGGGAATGGTGATGCGCATGGAAAAATAAGCGCGTTTGACTTTTTTGCGTGTGGGATGAGACTGAGGCAGAGCTGAGCTGAGGTGTTCTCGATGCCCTGGCAAGGGAAGTGAAACAAGCTCTTCTGCTTCGTGAGCATGGTGAAACTTCTTCAGAAAATCTTCTGAGTCGAAATCGGCCCTTGAGGGAGTATAACCCTGATAATCGTCTTTGAGGTGAGTTTCAAAGACTTTTTTAATCTCATCACGGGTGTAGCGATCTTCAAACTCCCGGTAGGCATCTTCGAGAGCTTCGATGCAGTGCCTGTATTTGCGGTGATTATAGGGGTTGTAGTCGCCTACGGGGCCATGGGTGGAGTATTCCTTGAATTTATCACCATCAAAATAAGCATCAATCCAGAGGTGAATATTTTCGCCTCGTATGCCGTGTGATTTTTCTGTGCTATCTGCGTGTTGATGATGTTTCATTTTGACATTAAATCTTTTAAGCGGGTGCTTATTATGGCTGTAAATACTTCGAAAGCAGTTCGGCTAATATCTAAAGTGCTGGCATCATGATGACTCCATGTGATAGGGTGTTCTTTGACTTGAAATCCTTCTTTAGTAAAGTAAAAAAGAAGTACAGCATCAAAGGCCCAGCCTCTTACATCTATTTTATGAGTCACAGATTGAATCGCTTCTCTTTTGAATACTTTAGAGCCACATTGAGTATCAGCAAAGTTGATATTAAGGACTAGCCTTACAAAATAATTAAAGAGTCGGCTACAAAACCTTCTGTGCAGAGGTTGGTTTTTTAAAATAGTGGATTCTTTCATCCAACGAGATGCAATGATGCCATCGTAATGCTGCATATTATGATAAAGAGAAATGAGTTCACTGGCAACAGTAGATCCGTCTGCGTCGGCAAAACAAACTAAATCGCCTAGGGATAACTTAATCCCCTCAAGGATAGCCCCCCCCTTGCCGATGGCTTCATGGAAATTATAGATGCGTACCCCGCAATGCTTTTGACTGAAATGATTTACAACATCTAAAGTATTATCTCGACAGCCATTGAGGACAATAATTAATTCAAAAGAAATATTGCTTTTACAGAAAGCAGAATGATAAGATTCTAGGGTTATTAATATTCTCTTTTCTTCATTATAGGCTGGGATAATAATGGAGAGATCAGGCTTCTTGGGGATCTGTGACGTTGAGGTATTCAAATGATGATTTAGTTCTCTTTTTTAGCGTCAGATTTGGCTGTGCGAAGACTGAATAGTATTCATAATTAAGAATGATATGTTTGAGTCCAAAAGTTAAATTTTCTGAGTGTATAATTGCTCTACCACAATTTTCTAGGATATAGTTTGCTAAGACACTTCATGGTTTCGCTCACACTTATTATAATCACTTTACTGAGTGTGCCCATTAAATCTTCTGAATTAGCCCCCCCTAATATCCTTTTTATTTTATCAGACGACCACAGCTCTCCTCATTTAGGAGCTTATGGCTGTGAAAATATAAAGAGGCTGAATCTGACTCCAAATCTCGATAAATTGGCTCA
>JADGBV010000493.1 GCA_015231345.1 Planctomycetota bacterium | reverse complement strand
ATGTTAATAAAGAAGGCTTTATGTTGATTTGCGCTCTTGAATTAAACCCTAAAGCTAATCTTGCTTTTGTGATAGAAGATCAAGCTGAAGGGAAAATTATACTGCGAGGCATTGGCCGAGTTGGTCCCAAAGAGAACCTAGGGAAAAGTTATCAGTATAAAGTTGAATTTATCCATATCAAGAAATAGCCTTTTATTATAAGGATATTTCAGATAAATGGCAGTTGGGGCGTTCAGGCTGAATGATATTTAATTTAGCTAAAGTAATTTCCTAAAAATTTTTCACAAGCTCATGTGAAGGGTCGGGTTAAGCATTATACTCTGATTTTAATCATTCATTAATCACATGTCCGAGAAGTTTGTTTTTAGCTGTCGAGAGCTTTGTAAAAATTACGGGGAAAAAGCGATTCTTAAAGACATAAACCTGTCTTTTTTTGCTGGAGCAAAAATAGGAATTGTAGGTGAAAATGGCGCCGGAAAATCGACCATGCTGAAAATCATGGCTGGTTTAGATGAGAAAATTGATGGTTATGCTGCTCCCGCCAAAGGGGTCAGAGTAGGTTATGTTCCTCAGGAGCCAATTTTAGAAAAAGGGATGTCTGTTCGAGATAATTTAAAGTTAGCTTTCACAGATATCAACAGAAAACTGGACCGTTTTGATGAGATATCTGAACTTCTTGGTGGAGATTTGGATCCAGATCAAATGGAGAAGCTTATGGCTGAAATGGCAGAAATCCAAGACGAAATGGATCTTTGTAATGGCTGGGAACTAGACCGACAAATCGACCTTGCTGCCGATGCTCTCTTCCTGCCTGATGATGATATCGATGCTGGAACTCTTTCCGGTGGTGAGGCGAGGCGAGTTTTTTTATGTAAGACCCTGCTAGAGAAACCTGAGTTACTATTATTGGATGAACCAACGAACCATTTAGATGCTGAAACTGTTTATTGGCTAGAAAATCATTTGCGTGAATACGAAGGCACGGTTATTATTGTGACACACGACAGGTATTTTTTAGATAATATTACGAAATGGATCTTAGAAATTGACCGTTGCAAAGGCATTCCTTATGAAGGCAATTACTCATCTTGGCTAGAGCAAAAAGCTGTTCGCCTAGAACATGAAGGCAAAAAAGCAGCTAGTCATAAAAAGGTATTAGACCGAGAGCTTGAGTGGATTAGGAGTTCTCCTAGTGGCAGACGCTCCAAAAATAAAGCTCGTATCAAAGATTATCATGATAAATCTCAACAAAACTTCAATCTTGATGAAAGCAGTATGGAGATCCAAATTCCACCTGGGCCTGCGCTAGGAAATAATGTCATTCAAGCCAATAAATTATCGAAAAGTTTCGGTGATAATGTTATTTTTAAAGACTTTGACTTAGATATTCCTCCTGGGGCAATTGTTGGTATTATTGGACCCAATGGTGCTGGAAAAACGACTTTATTCCGCATGATTATGGGAGAAGAGCAGCCTGATTCCGGAGAGCTGGTCATTGGTGATACGGTGAAATTGTCTTATGTGGATCAATCGCGTGATTCTTTAAATGGCGAAAATTCTATTTATGATGAGATCCGAGAAGGTAAAGATTATATCGAACTTGATAAACGAGAAATTCATGCCCGAGCTTATGTTAGTCGCTTTAACTTTAAAGGCCATGAGCAAGGCAAAAAAGTCGATAACCTTTCTGGTGGAGAGAGAAACCGTGTGCATTTAGCCAAACTTCTAAAAAGGGGTGGCAATGTGATTCTTCTCGATGAACCGACAAATGACCTTGATACGGGAACTTTGCGCTTTCTTGAAGAGGGGCTTATGAATTTCCGTTCATGCGCCTTGGTTATTTCCCACGACCGCTTCTTTTTAGACAGAATATGCACTCACCTCTTAGCTTTCGAGGGTAATGGAGAAGTGCGTTGGTTTGAAGGTGGTTTTGCTGAATATGAAATGGTCAAAGAAAGAGAAGCTGGAAAACAACTTTTCGAAAACCGTAGAGCTAAATATAAAAAGCTCCACTTATAGAGTTCATTAAGAACTTCGGGCTACTTCTGTAGGTATTGCATAATCTGGCTTATATAAGCTGGATTATCCATGCTAATTTCATGATTTTTGGTTTCACGCTGCTCATTTTTCATGATATATACAGATTCTTCTGGAGAAGCGATAATGGAAAAAAGCTGGGTCAAATTGCTGTTTCTGCCTTCGCTTCTTTTGGATATTTCAATGGCCGCCTTGCCCATAGTTTTAAGCTCTGTTAAAGCCTGCTCATTCTCAAAAAGATAGTGCTGCCTTATGGCTTTGACTTGAATGAGCCAATTGTTATTTTTGATGAGAAGTGACTGAGAAATCACATCAGCTAACTTGAGTAACGACTCGTAGCTTTTTATGAGGTTTGAGATTTCTTTCTTATTGTTAGTTGAACTCGCAAGAGTTCCAGCTTCGACTTTCTTTAACTTTCGGCTTGTCACAATACTTCTTCAACGGTCAAAAGGCTAGGTATAAGAAAAAAGTTCGAACTGCAAGAATGACGCAAATAGGAAAAAGGGCTTATTTGTCGGAACCACTTGTTGTTTTGGCCCTTAAATGTACAAAACATAAATTTTGCCGCTAGTTCATCAAACAAATCATTGAATTATTATTTGCTTTCTGATAATCGTGCCAGACACTTTTAAGTGAGATATAAGCTTGGACTCCTCAACCCAGTTTTTAGAAGAACATCATATTAATGTTATCATACTGGAGCCCGTCTCTCTTAATCGTAAGATCATCACTAAAATCA
>JADGBV010000492.1 GCA_015231345.1 Planctomycetota bacterium | reverse complement strand
GATCCTTATTTGTCATACGACAAAATGAAAAGAGTCTCATAATAAAAGGTCAGAAACTCTACAAGAGAGATCGAATACTAAATTCCGCTCAAGGAAAAGCCATGCTTCTCCTGGAAGATGGTACGATTGTCGCCCTAGAAGAAGGTACTGAGTTGAGTCTCTATGAGGTATCAAATGTACCTATTAGTCTATACAAAGGAGAAGCACTCCTCGAAGTCACTAAGCGTGCTACAGGAGAAATCCCCTTTATCGTTCAGACTCAAGATTCAGTTATAACTGTCTTGGGAACCATATTCTCAGTTCGGGTGAATAAGACAAATACGCGCTTAGATGTTTATGAAGGGAAAGTCCAGTTGCAGCGAACAAAAGATAATCGTTCAACTGAAGTTGGTGAAAATCAGTTTTTGCATAGTAATGATCCAGCTTTAAAAGTTAGTCATGAGCAACAACAAGACACGAATATCCCCATCAATACTGTTATAGAAGTGCTTCCCACAGATGATGCCTATATTGAGAACAACCGAAAGTATAATAATAGAAACCTGAAGGTTGAAGGGGGCAAGCGTGATATTTATCTTCGTTTTGAGGTAAATAGTGTGGGACCCATTCAAAAAGCGATTTTACAATTAACTCAAGATATCGATATCGGGCAAGGGACCTTACGCTTTTATGCAGGAAGTCATTCGGGGTGGTCCGAGAACTCATTAGGTAGAGACGGAGCTCCAAGAAAAAAAGAGCTCATCACAAAAAGAAAAGGTGGTGTTTACAGAAAAGAAACAATTAGCGTTGACCTATCATCCCACATTAAAGGAGATGGAGCCTATACTATTATCGTGAGCTTAGATGAAGCTTTAGCCAGAGACATCTGGTTTAGCTCCAAAGAGGGCCCTGCCCCCCCAAAATTATTACTCACCCCAGCTGAAAACTCACTATAAAAATCCTTAAACGGAATTAGTTAGTTTTTTTTACTATTTTGTGCACGTTTTGAGTCTTTGTGTGAATAGCTTATATCACACAAAAATCGATACCTCAATAACATCATTAAGGAGAACACTTATGCATAAAATTTTTCTTATTTCACTCTCTCTCTTCATTGCTGCATCATATACACTTTCAGTCACAGCAGCAAGCACACCTCTATGGAAAAAAGAAAAATGGAACAAAAGCCGTAAGCTTACTTGGGCAAAACCTGGTGTGAGTGGCGATCTCTCAAATGCAAAAAGCTGGAAAGAAAATGGCAAGCAAGCTAAAAAAGGTCCAGACCGCAACACAGACATCATTCTACCAGCATCCTCTAAAGAATACTCTGTCAGAGGGAGCAGGCAAAATCAAGTACGTCATGTTACAATCGATAAAGGTGGAGAACTTCGAGGTGGTCACCGCAATGAACTTGAAATCTGGGGAAATGTCACTGTAAAGCCTGGTGGCTTCATTCACTTTATCTCTATTCGTGGCGATAAAGACACTTTTTTCAATATTGAAGATTCTGTTTTCCCTGGCAAAGGAAAGGTTTATCGTCACTGCTCTAAGAACCCTCCACGCACTAAAAATTGTAATAGTCAAATCTCACATAAATTTCAAATATGCAAAATTGGCACCAAATCAGTTGAATTCATAAGTAATGTTGGAGTTAGTGATGAAGTTATGCTCCAACATGGCAAGTGTATTATAAGTGGAGATTTTCGCTTCAGTGGAGCGACTAATAAAGGAGCTTTTGAGGTATACGATGGGGGAATATTGGAAATCCAGTCCGGTGGTCGCATTGGCTCATTCTGTAATACAAACCGCAAAAATGTCTATAACATCAATGTCTATCGCAATGGTGTTGTCCAGGGTGGTTCTCCAGAAAGGCCATTAACCTCAGACGCCTATATTTGTCTAGGTTTTGCCGAAAACAACAAACCAGGCGTTTCTGGCCTCTACTCTGCCCTTGGATCATTCATTCGTGTTTACAGTAGCAATCCGAAAAAAGCGCGACTCGTTTTTACATCTGCCACTTCAGTAAATGGTTTTACTGACGGCAATGGTCGCCCCATTGGGGATGCAAAAACAAAAGCAAGTGGCAAAAAAGGAATTGCATTGCAGCTCGCTGGCGATGTTCAATTAGACGGCGTTCATTTTGATTATGTCTGCGAAGGTGGCATTGGGCTCTTTAACAGCGAATCTTCTCGATCCTGGAAAAATGTAAGTTACGGAAAAATGTGTGCAGCTTCCAGCAAAGAACTTTATTCAAAAATGAAAGCCGATCCAAATTCATACTACCATGCAAGGGGGGATATGAAATCAGAATGGGGGCTCACAGAAAAAGCTGTTACATCCATGAAGCAGCACCTGGGCAAATACGATCCTTTTCAGCTAGCCGCATCACCAGATAACACAAAAGTTCAATCTATGGGACAGGGAAAAAACAGCATAAAGACACCTATAGCAGTAGTCTTCGATAAACCTATAAGCGTGACCATCAATAGCAAAGTTCCCGGTGCTAAGATACGCTATACAGTTGATGGCACAGAGCCCACAAAAAAATCGCCCTCGTATAAAGGTGCCATTAAGCTTTCAAAAACAACCAAAGTGACTGCTAAAGCTTATAAGTCTGGAGTTGGTTATAGTCCAACTTACACAACCGTATATGTCTTTAATTAACAATATACCATGCATCACTATGGAGATTATGAGACTTAAATGAAACCTTCTATGTCAATCCTAAATCACATATGGAGGTTCGGGTTTATCATATTAATGATTATGCCAACGTATGCAGTCATCAATCATGCTCTCCAACCGGATATATACTTCAGAGAGTA
>JADGBV010000491.1 GCA_015231345.1 Planctomycetota bacterium | reverse complement strand
TCCAGATTATTTTATTCATATTATGCATCCTTAGTATTTTCGGCGAAATAAAGGGAATGGGGACCTGAATAGTTACAAACAGGTTAATGCAGTCATCGGACGCCTGAGTGACTGTAGAATTGGTCGTGAGGGTTGGGATGCAATCAGGAAGATTCAGGTTGAATTTGCAGACTCTTCCCCTCATTATGATTGGGTAGATACGGACGATTTAAATGATGGCGCGGGAAAGGGTGGAAAGAAACTCAGTAACGATTTGCATTATTCAGTGGGTGGATACAAGGAATTCGGGAAACGACTTGCTGAAAAATCTATTCGACTCATAAAGAAGAATTAATCATGCGAAAGGACGTTGTCAACTATTGGTACGGCATATTGCTATGTTTTCTGTTTCTCTTAATTATTCCAAGAGTCATAGCAACTGATAAACTTCCTAACTTTGTGTTTATTTATGGAGATGATCAAGGATGGAATGCCATGTCTCATCGCACAAATCCAGATATACCCGGCTCAGGGAGCGACTGGTTTGAAACCCCAAGCCTCGATCAATTAGCGAATGAGGGCATGCGTTACTCCAGAGCGTATTCACCAGGACCAACCTGCTCACCTTCACGTCACTCTCTTCAGTGGGGAAGAAGCCCTGCCCATCTGAAAATATTTGGAGCTGACGGAATCCGTGAGAGTGATGTTGATGCACGTCCGGAAGACTCTCTTGCGAATACTCTCAAGAAAGCTCACCCTGAATATTCTTGTGCTCATTTTGGGAAATGGCATATTTGTTATAATACTGACGACCTGGGTTTTGCAGTCAACGACGGAAATAATGGTAATTTGCGCAAATCACCAGATAAAAATGACCCAAAGTATATTTTTAGTCTAAGCAAGAAAGCAAATGATTTTATGGAGCAGCAAGTCAAAGAAGATAAACCTTTTTTTCTGCAAATTTCTCATTACGCTGACCACCTTGATTATGAAGCATTGGAAGAAACGGTAGAAAAATATAAAAATAAAGCTGATCAAGCTACAGAGTATCATAATGATCCCTTATGGGCAGCCATGAACGAGAATCTTGATACGGGTATCGGAATAGTTCTCGATAAAATAGATGAGCTCGGGATTCGTGATTCAACGTATATAATTTATACAGCCGATAACGGATACGAATGCAAAAAAGATGGTAGTCATAAAATATCGGAACGTAAATTCTACAAGGCTTATCCTCAGCGCTCTCATAAATATACCGTTAGTGAAGGTGGAATTCGTGTCCCTTTTATCGTAAGAGGTCCGGGTATTCCTGCGGGGGTACATTCTGAAGATCATGTGGTTGGTACAGATATCTTCCCTACCATTCTTGATTTTGTCGGTTCAGCAGATTCTATTCCTGAAAGTGTTGAGGGGACTAGTTTAGTGAAGCATTTACGTAGTGGCGGTAAGGTGCCTCTGCAACGAAAAGAGCCATATTTGGTTTTCAAACATAGTAAACCACGTGCTCCATATGACGCAACGCTTATCCAGGGAGATTATAAGTATATGTGCTCTCTTCTGGGAAATGAATCCTACCTATTCAATCTTCGAGAAGATATGGGAGAAGCGAAAGATCTCTCAGGGCAATACCCAGAAAAAACTGCGGAAATGAAAAAGTTACTTTTTGATTATTTGGGCGATAAAGGTTGGGATAAAACTCGTGTTGAAAACGTAGTGAGCCGTAAATCAAAGAAGAAAAGTAAAAAGAAAAAAGCTAAGAAGATGTAACATCTTCTAATAAATATTAAAAGGGACCTACTCATTACGCAATGGGCTTGTTGTGATCTGACTCATTATCAATACTTATGATTATCTATGGAGTGTATTCAGGAACTGTAATGAAAATCGGAAAGCCCCTTTAGGCTAAGTTTTGTTTTGTGTGCCAATATGTCGGTGAGGATCCAATTTTTTAGGAGCCCAGAAACCCTAGGTGTCATGTCTCATAATGCTTGTATGGGTCAAATCAAGTCATCTCTCATCCATCATTTCTACCAAATTCCGGTAGCTCAGCTCGTAACTACAATACCACCTAACGTTTAGCTGGATGATTTGATTCTTGGGCTGTCTTCCTTTTTCACATTCGTAAGAAGGTATTCGAATAGGTCACCATGCTTCTATTCAAAAAATCCTTCAGCAGGGGTCGTACAATCAGCTCCTCTCGTATCAAAACTATGAATGGCCGTCAAAAAGGCTAATTTTCAATCAAACAACCTGTGGAAATTGTGATAATTGGCCTTGCCCTAACGTCAGCAGGATAAGGAATGCATAAACCTAAATCCCGCAGTTGATATTACCACAAAGTTAGCCCGTTGTTTTAAGCTGGTCTCGATACCTATTTTTTCTTTAACGGGTATGGATTTAAGGGCGATTGCTAATTCTAACTTTATTTGCCCCAAATTTTCTTAGATTATCTGAGCCAGGCATCTCTGGCTCAGAATTATCTTAATCCAGCATTGTGGCCCTCGCTTGGCGACTCAAAATCAGCTTGCCGTCGTCGGTATCCACCAGTTTCTTGACGGAACTTAACCAATCAACAGCAGTCCTGAACTTGTCGCCTCGAAATGTCATGACTAGGTCGATAGTATTATAATTCAGGGAGCAAGTGAAGCAGCGCCCCAGGTTAGCCTTCTTATTGACAGAAGTGTCTAGTCCTTTGCAACTAGGGCAAATAAAGCGCAACTTTTGATCATCTCTTCGCCAAGGAATGCGAAGGGCAAAAATAACAAAGGCAATATCTACTTCATTGCGGAGTATGGTCAGTGTTGGTGGCAAAACTCTCCTAGTC
>JADGBV010000490.1 GCA_015231345.1 Planctomycetota bacterium | reverse complement strand
ATGTGACGCAAGTAGTTGACTGCAACCTGACTCCCCCTGGTGCTCCCCTTGTACAGACCAAAATGTCAGAGAATAGGAGCCCTGCTCACCGGTTATTGGCTAATAGATACTCCGACCTTAAGAAGAATCATAAGAAACTCCAAGTGCCCAGGGATAAAAAAAATTATTCTCACAAAAGAAAAAAACGCCTGAGACTCAATACCTTCCGTTCGACACCTTTTGTTATTCGAGTTAACCGTCAAGTGGATTATGCGAATAATGACTCATCGGAAATATTGAAAAATGAGGTGAAAATTTAGAAAATTAAGGAATAGACTATTTCTTGAAAACCATTTCTTGAGTAGAAGTGTCCAGGCCTTTGAGATTCGTTTTTATCTCATGAGCTTTCGTGCTCTCAGCTGAATCCTGACCATCATACCAAACATTGCTGTTGAAGTTCCCATTCCCATCGGAGTATGCAAAGTGGCCAGTGCTCCCCCATGACGATGGTGCGTAGCACGAAAGATCGTCGCTTCGCTCCGCAATAAGAGTATGATCTTTTACTACAAACCACTGCATTTTCCATTGCTCATGTAATCTGGATGGGCGTAGGACTGTTATACTCTCTTACCCTAGGCATCGGCCTTATATGATGTTTCTGTCCGTAGGCTCGCAGTTTTGCTCTTTTAGATGCTTCGCTTAGCTTCGCATTAGAGCTAACGAGGATAGGCCAACTTCCTCCGCATGATTCGTTACCTCCTCGCACTTGCCCTCGGCTAGTACTTTATAAAATTGCCTTCATAACATGAATGAATTTCTCCAGAAAATGTACAGTGGACTTTCACCACATAAAATCATGCCTATGCAGGGCACACAAAAATCACTGGAGCGGATTAACAAAAAACTCCCGCTTTTTAAAACACGCTCAGTTTAAACGTAAGAAGTGTCTGAGTCAATAAGTAAAAATAAATCAGCTTTCTCAATAATAGAAAGTAGGCTTAAGCATTTAACCGAAAAAAATCAACCCCTAAGTTCTTACAAATATACTGCAACAAATAATCAGTTTAAATTATATGCATCATTCGTATTTATTGGTTATCTAAAACCCGTTATATTAGGCCGCATAGAAGATAACAAGATTATTTTGAGAACCAGAATACCATACCGCGCATATAGTTTTGCGGTTATATTAAGTCTTTATATTGCATTCATCTTCTATCCGTTGAGTAATGACATCATGATATTTTCAATTATGGTTTTATTTATGTTATTTGTCTCTTTTGTCACGACGTATTTAGCTGTGCTATACACTGCGAAAGGTGACGTGAATGTTTTGAAAATAGCCCTGAAAGTGAAAAATGACCATTAAACTGAACGAACTTTCAACAAACCGCTGCGATAGATCGCAGCAAGCTGCGGCTACTAAGGGGAAATGTAGTATCCTATGATTATTCCCCCTGAGCAATCATCATTCTTTCTTACGCTTTACAAGAAAATTTTAAGCGCTTGCAGTGAGCATGAGCCCGAATCTTATGAAGAATACGTCTACGCAAGAAATGAATTGTATTCTGATCCAGAATACCTAAGCGAACTTGTTAATCACAACGCAAAATCTCCGGCTAATATCAAGTCCCTAATAAAATCCATATCATTAGCCAAGTTCCAGAAATACCTCTACCTAAAAACCCTAAAGAAGCACTCCATTTTCATCGCTATTGATTCTCAAGAGGTTTTCTGTGTGCTTGGTCTTACTGATAGCCTAGAAGATATCATTCCCTACAAATATGCCATTGTAGAGACTGCTCTACTAAACTACCAAAACTCCATTGTTTGCGACGGCCTGATCTCCACTATACCAATTAAACTTGGCCCAAATATGCGAAAAGACTACAACGCCATCTACCGTGAATCCAAAATGAGCAAACAACTAATCACCTCGATTGTCGGCGGCTATTAGCAATGGTATGGAAAAAACGCGGAATCATGGGTGTGTTGAATGAGTAGTATTATGCTTAAAATTCCTTCTCACCGCGCTTCTCCCTCCAGGCGTTATTGGACTATAATACTATGAATGCATTTGAAAAATTAGCATCTAATCTAAGAGCTGAAGGAGTTGGGTCTAAAGCAGAAGAGCTAGAAGCTGCAATGTCATCAGCCTGCACAACATCGTCTGAATTATATGGAATCATCTCTGCCTCATTAACCCAAATACATTCAGACTTACCAACATATTTACGCGACCGCCTTCAACATTCATTCTCTGAATCAGAAAAACTTATTCACGTTGTATGGCCAAAATTCAAACTTTAATGGCTTCCCGAAATAATATCAAACGCTTGGATATGAGATTCTCAAAGACCCAAATACTTTTCATCCTATATCTTATGTTCGCATGCACTGCGTGGAGCATGCCCAAAAAGGATATCGAATTACATATTAAAGAAAATAGGCTAGCTCTATTCAAGAATCTGAAGACAATTTACATGTCCATATCATATGCTCGTGAGGATTATAGGAACAAGTATCCCAGTAAACTCACATCATTAATTCCACACTACTTAAAATCAAAAGCGTTACTTGTGTCCCCACTCTCAACAAAGAACCATACATCTGGAATTGACTTCAAGTATTACGGGCACAAACTCACAAAATTCAAAAACATTGAGCCCAGACACCAACCATTAGTTTGCGATTATTTTCAGAACAATCCAGATAGTTCGATTACAATCTTGTTTGCTGACGGTCATATCGAATCTTTTTATATGAAGAAGGGGATTCTTGAGTTTTCAGGCAAACACAAGCACCTCAATTCTATCTTTGCAAAACTACACC
>JADGBV010000048.1 GCA_015231345.1 Planctomycetota bacterium | reverse complement strand
TAACCTCTAACCCAAGAATTTTCGATGCGCGATATGGTCATGTCGTAGGCGTCTGTTAAGTTATCATCTTGAAATTCAATAAGAACCGATTCATTTTCAAGACAATTTTTAATGGAGACAAGTGAGATGTTACGGCTAACATCTATCCCCTTGCTTTTAAAGAAGTCTGATGACCCCTTGAGGGACACAAACATGGAAGCGCTGCTGGTCGTTATGTCTTTTGTCATTCCTTTCAGGACAATATCACTGCCCAGAAAAACTTTGACTTCACGGGTAAATTCCGCTCTATGGAAACGTCTCGGTTGGCTATCTTGCACTCGCTTTCTCCTCTCGTACCTCCTATTCTAATGCGTTTTTAATAATGCAAAAGAATTTTGCCTTAGAGATGTGATTTTTTCTTTACAAATTCACTTTTCACTAAAAATACACGTAGGGAGAAAAGGAGATTAAGTATGGCAGTTACGCATGATATTATTGCAAAAAAGCTTCAAATAAATAGAACAACGGTAACCAAAGCCCTCAAGGGCGATGATTCCATTAAAAAAGATACGCGAAAAAAAGTTTTGGAGACAGCGGCTTTATTGGGCTATGACTTCAAGCAAAGCCAACAAAATCGTCGTGAAGGTAAGCGCTACTTTGTGCGCGAAAAAGTGACTTTCTCTTTTCTTGACCCTGTTAGCAAAGAAGTTTTGGTGAATGGAGAGGGGGTTTTAACTAGTCTTTCTACAACTGGGCTTCTTCTTAAATTAGAACGATCGGAAGGTTATCTCATTCCCATGCACCAATCTTTGGTCAAAATTACGGGTGCAGAATCCATTGAAGAATACTCTGAAATTCCTCTTGCTCGTGTTGTGCGTGTGAATTACCAGTCAAAAACTGAATGTGCGGGAAAATTTGATGAGGATGTTGCTATCAGTAAAGAGTTGCTTGAGATTATCGAAAGCCAATCCTTTGAAAAGGTTGACCGGGCCTAGAGTGACGTGATTCTTCGTTTATCGAAGTGGGCTTTAATGACCTTTTTTTATGGCCTCATCGGTTTTTATTGTGCTTTTGTGTTTTTTCACCGGGCCAATAGTGAACAGGTGGAAAGTGTGAAGGGTATCATTATTAAGCTCGAAGATGGGGTGGTCCACTATTTTCATCTTGGCTGCCAGTATTTATTGTCTTTCTTTTAGTGTTATTCATGGAAGAACATTGTATTATCGTTTCGCATGGTAGTTGCCCTGATGGCGCTGCCTCAATAGTATTGGCGAAAAATATTTACCCTCAAGCCGAATATGTTTGTGGGAGCCATGAATGTATTGATGAGCAGGTATTAGAAGCAGCCCAAAAAATAAGGAAAGGTGGCTTACTTTATATTGCAGATATTTGTTGTAGCGAAGAGGTTTTGAATGAAGTCTGTGCCATACTCATGGAAAAAAAATGTCGGTTACATATTTATGAGCATCATATCAGTCGTTCCTTTTTAGCTGAATTCAAATTGCCAGAAGGCTTAGAAGGGGAAGTGGTATTCATGCTAGACCGCTGTGGGTCAAAAATATTCTTTGATACGAATTTGCCTCGTTACCCAGAGCTCTTACAAGAATATGCCCGTTTAATTGTTTTAACAAATGACCGTGATATGTGGAATAACGAGCATATGGAAAGTGCTAAATTGAGTGCTCTTCATGCCATATATGGTGATGATCGTTATATTGGTCGGTTCTTAAAAAATCCTAGCGTGACGTTTACAGAACGTGAACAAATTATGCTCGATTACGAGAAAGAGTTGATGATGCGACGAATGCATAGGCTATTAAGTGAAATAGAGATTGGTGAAGATAAAGATGGCATTCCTTATGGTGTAATGGTAGGCGAAGGTAAGGCCTCTGAACTTTGCAATACAGCCATTCATAAGTATAATTTAGAGTATGTATTGCTGTTGGATTATAATGGCAAAAGAGCCAGTATCCGGAGTAATAAGTATTTTGACTGCGCAAAGTTTTCGGCTCGTTTTGGTGGTGGTGGACATGAGCGCGCATCGGGCTTTCCTCTAGAAAGAGAAGACTTTAAAATTGAGTGATTTAATCACCATAAAGTAACTCTCCACGCATTATTATCTATTTTTTAGTGAGATAATCTGAAAAAGTAATTATCCACGTATTATTGTTATCTATTTTTTAGTGGTTTCATCGAATGAAAGTAACTCTCCAAACAATCTTATTTTCAGTCCTTTTTTCTTTGTGCTTAATTGCAGCTCCCGCAAAGAAGCAACCGCCTAATATTATAGTCATTTTTCTCGATGATTCTGCATTTAACGATTTTCAGCCCTTCGCCAATCCTCCCTACTCCACACCTAATGTAGCCAAATTGGCTTCAGAAGGTTTGCGTTTCAACCAGTTTTATGTGCCTCAAGCCATTTGTTCTGCCTCTCGCTCAGCCCTTCTTAGTGGTTGCTACCCAGGTCGCACCAAGGTTTTTGGAGCTCATGGCCCTAAGGGCAAGGGCCTTTCGCCAAAGTTTGCGACCATGGCGGAAGTATTCAAAAAGAAGAACTATGCTACGGCTCATTTTGGTAAATGGCACTGTGGCGACACTCCCGAAACTCGTCCTTTGGCTAGGGGCTTCGACGAACATGCTGGTTTGATGTACTCTAATGATATGTGGCGTCATCACCCTGTTAGTCCAAAGTTTTGGGGAAAACACCCTTTGCAGTATTGGGTCAATGGCAAGGTTACCATTGAGGATGTGGATCACGAACATCAAAGGCAGCTGACGACATGGAGCACGGAGTATGCCGTTGATTTTATTGAACGTCATAATCAGAGTCCTTTTTTTCTTTACCTAGCCCACTCTATGCCCCATGTGCCACTTTATGTAAGTGATAAGTTTAAAGGCAAATCGGGAGCCGGTCTTTTGGGTGACGTTATTATGGAACTTGACTGGTCTGTGGGGCAGATCATGAAAGCTGTCGAGGTAAATAAATGTGCAGAGAATACCATTATAGTCTTTAGTTCAGATAACGGACCTTGGTCTGAGTATGGTGATCATGCTGGCACCACTCCTTTTCGCGAACATAAAGCCACCAGTTTTGATGGTGGCATCCGTTCAGCCACTATTATTAAATACCCTAAAGTGTTTCCTTCAGGGAAAGCATTCAATAAGCCCGTATGCTCCATTGATCTTTTGCCTACTTTGGCTCACCTCACTGGGGCGCCACTTCCTGGTAATGATATCGATGGCAAGAATTTATTCCCCATTATTTCAGGGCAGAGTGAAGATCACCCTCATGACTATTACGCCTTTTCTAATGGTAAAAATTTTGAAGGTGTGATTAGTAGTGATGGCAAATGGAAGTTGCATTTGCCTCACGGTTATCGCCATGTTTTAAAAACCGGTAAAGACGGCAAACCGGGCAAGACCACGTCCCGAAAGCTTGAACTTTCCCTTTTCAATCTGGAAATCGACCCAGGTGAGAGTCAGAATATGATTGAAAAGTACCCTGAGGTGGCTGAGCGCCTGCAAGGTTATGCCGCATCCCATCGTAAGCGTTATTACGCTAAACCGGGAAAATAGTGCAACTCAACTTTGCGCACCGTTAGTTAGTTTCGTTTCTTAGGCTGTTTAGCCGATCTACTTGGAAAAGTGGCGATTTAGATATTAATCGCTGATTCTTATATTTAGCTATTTATTTAGCCCAGACGTTAATATGAAAGTCTGAATCATGAAAATAGATGGAGCCTTCGCCGAACCAGGTCAGGAAAGCGTCCTGCCAAATATTCTTTTCCCACAGCACCATGAGTGAGTGGTTGATTTGATCACGTAGGTTTGATTGGTTCTCGTTAACTGCTATGGCATAGGTTTCGCTCGTGGATGATTGTGAATCTAGGCGAAACTTATCCATGTAAGGAGATTTGTTGAGTAAGCCAAGTAGTATAAGGTAGTCGGAGACAATGGCGTCGACTTCCCCATTGTTCAGGCCTTCCATTAGATCATTATAAGATTTGAAAGAGACTATGCTGCTATCAGGTTGTTGGTCTTTCACATTCTTTAAAGATTGGGTTCCTTCGACAACGCCAACTTTTTTATGGTATAAGTCGAGGAAGCTAACGATTTCGCTGTTTTTGAGGCTCATAATGCCTTGTTCAACTTTAAAATAAGGCACGCTAAAGTCCACTTGCTCATCCCTAAACTGGGTTTGAGTCATGGTGGCAATGACAATATCGACTTTGCCTTGTTTTAAATAAGGGATTCTTTCGCTAGCGCTAAGGGGGACTAATTTAAGTCTTAAGCCTAATTCACTGCTGATTTCCTGGGCCATGTCGATGTCAAAACCCCAGAATTGACCATCTTCTGTTAGGGTACTAAAGGGTGGCGAGTTCTTTTTAACACCGATACGAATCTCTTGTGATTCGGAAACCCGGTGCCAATGATCATTTTGCTGAAGAGCATACTCGTTTTGAGTTGTCTGGCAGGATACTAGGAGCAAGCAGAATAAGGTAATTAGAATACGCATTTAATGAACCTTCCCATTTAGACAGGGTTGACATAGACCTGTTGGATGCGTTGTCTCCCTTCGACACGGTCGCATAAAGGGTAGTGCGCGACCAATGCACTCTTTGCCTCTAGGGGCAGGAACGACTGGATTGTTTATTCTAAGTGAAGCTAAATCAGGGCGCCGGCCACTTTTTTTGGCCTTTACGAGTGTTTGGTACGCTATAAGCTCTGGCATTTTAGCTTTTTGAATTTTTTTTGAAACAGGCGAGTAAAAGTATAAATCACCTTTGATGCCAAAAAGAGACCCGTGAGGGTTTGATTCATCGGCGGATGCCATAAGGGTAGGCACTTCTGAGCTGTTTTGGCTTTTCTTTAATTTGGCTGATTTGGCTTTCTCGGCACGGTATTTTTTTAAGCGTTGGTAAAGGCAGCTAGAGCAAGGCTCTTTGTCAGCTTTTTCAGCAGCTTCATAGGAGTCATAAATGATTTTGCTTTGAGCATTCATCATTTTGGCCCAGCGACAGCTCATCTTATGATACTTACGACTATAGAGTTCGCTGCAAAGCTCTTCTGTGATTTCTTCTTGTGTTTCAATTTTTGGTGCCTTTTTAGCTGCTGCTTCCATTATTTTCACTAGCTTCTGCAGATCTTTGCTTGTGCCAGGGATAAACTGAGCTAAGGCTTTTTGAATCATTTGTTGATTAATAAATTGCTTCTTGCCACCTTTTGAGACAAAAGCATAAACCTGCTGATTGCCATTATCAGATAGACCAGCGGAGGTTTCTGGGATGATGGTGACTTTTTGCCCAGATAAAAGTTGGCTTAAGTATTCTTTGCCTTTGCTTTCATCGGGGCATTTTAAGTAAACTAGCTTAACAACTAGGCTTATACCATTAAAGTCAATGGCAAAACTGCTGCCAGAAACGACTTGGGTGACCTTATACTTTGATTTCATCCATTTAGCTGCGCTTGCTGCCCCTTCTCCTGTTGGGAGAAGGGTGAGGCTAAATAGCAATAGGAATGAAATCAGTTTCATCAATTACCCAAGTTGACTAAGAAAATAACCTGCTGCAACGGCTGAGCCAATCACACCTGCTACATTGGAAGCCATACAATAATGAATAATATTATTGGTTGGGTCTTCTTTAAGAGCGATTTCATTGGCAACCCTGGAGGCCATTGGGACTGCAGATAGACCTGTAGCGCCAATAAGAGGATTGGTTAACTTCCAACCTCTGCTAGAAGCAAAGTTATTGTAAGCTTTGGCTCCCAAAATACCACCGGCAATACTGACGCCAAAAGCGAAAAGGCCGCCACCGATAATCATAAGAGTTCTTTCTTCAAGGAAGGAAGATGCTTCCATAGTGCCACCCACAGTTAGACCTAGAATAATGGTCAAAATGTTAATGAGAGGACCTTTAGCAGCGCCACATAGTCTTTCAACAACACTGGAGTTATTGCACTCTTTCAGCAAGTTGCCAAACATGAGCATACCCACAAGTACAGTGGATGAAGGCACAAAGTAACCACAAATAAGCACAACAAATATGGGGAAGGCAATTTTTGCTTTAGGAGATATTTTGACAACACTATCTCCAGCTGCCTTATCTTGGTTGCGCATATGGATTTTTCGTTCTTCGGGTGTGGTCAAACGGTTTACCACCCAGGGTATAATCACTGGGACGAGAGCCATATAACTATACGCAGCAACAGCAATGGGTCCAAGAAGATCTGGCGCCAATTTTGTTGTAAGGAATACGGCTGTTGGGCCATCGGCTCCACCGATAATTCCCAAAGAGGCCGCCTCTTCCATGGTGAAGCATCCACTCACAAGAGCCATAATGAAAACAATAAAGATTCCAATTTGAGCCGCAGCACCATAAAAGGCTAAGCCTACATTCCTCATTAGAGGGCCAAAGTCTGTCATAGCCCCTACACCCATAAAAATGAGAGGAGGAATAATGCCAGATTTGAGTAGAGACCCATATAGGTTGGCTAGTAGGCCTTTGTGGATTTCCAAGAGGAAACGATCCTCGCCTAGCATAAACTGGGTATGATCAACCAAAAGAGTACCGTCATCTTCTGTTACGCCACTCACTCTAAAAGGTAAGCTGGAGCCTATTTTTTGAAAATAAACCCCTTTGTCCTTATAGCTAACTTTAAGGGCTGGGGTTAGGTCTTTTGAGCTATCATCTGTTTTCTTCCAAACAATATTGCCTGATTTGTCAGTGTAGATAACAGCTCCATCTTCTAGTGAAGTTTTTGTCCCATGCTCATCCAAAGAAACACAAGAAGCGTCAAATGAATGACTAGACATGCCCCCGTCTTCAATGTTGGCCAGGAAAGCTCCAAAGCCAATGGGGATTAATAAGAGAGGCTCATAACCTTTGAATATACCCAAGCCCATAATGCACATAGCAAGTATGAGCATTGATAGGGTAGGGAATACATAAGCGCAAGCTATGATAATCCCTGCGATTATAAGATTCTTTTTCATGAAACGGCCAGACTTATGACTACTTGTCCATCTTCAACATCGTCATCTTCTTTTGCACCTAGAGATGCGACTACGCCATCAGTTGTGGCAACAATTTCGTTTTCCACTTTCATGGCTTCGATGGTACAAAGAACATCGCCTTTTTTGACTTGATCGCCAACTTTAACGGCATATGATTTTAAGGTTCCATCGATAGCTTCGATGCCGATGGTTTTGTTGCCGGCAGGGGCTGCTGGAGCAGCAGGCGCAGCGGCGGCAGGTGCAGCAGCTGGTGCATCTGTACCAGGAACAACGCTTACTGAGTAGTTGCGGCCGTCAACTGTAACGGTGCACTGAGTTGGTTTAACTTCAA
Organism: Planctomycetota bacterium; assembly: GCA_015231345.1. Classification (GTDB taxonomy): domain Bacteria; phylum Planctomycetota; class JADGBV01; order JADGBV01; family JADGBV01; genus JADGBV01. The sequence continues at coordinate 8,023 of JADGBV010000048.1, read as the reverse complement.
CTGGGGCTGGAGCGGCAGGTGCGGCTGCAGCAGCTTTGGCTTTTTTCTTGGCAGCCAATTCTTTTTCGAAGTTTTGAGCAGCTTTGCCAGATTTGAAGGCTTTCCATTGCTCTGGGTGCATGGCGTATTCAAAGAGGTCTTCTTCGTCTTTACCCACATCCCATCCTAATTCAGACATTTCTTTGCGAATGTCTTCTAAGCAATCTGGGTAGAGTTCTTGAGGATCGGTTTTAAGAAACTCAATTTCTTTTTCTTTGGCAAGAGCAAGAACTTCAGGAGCCAATGGACCTGGAAGAGCACCAGCTTTACCAGAAAGCATATCCCAAGTATTGTTGTCGATACGGCTGAAGCGAGGCTTGCCTTTGTAGCTATCTTCAACATTACCAATGGCTGTAACAACAACGTATTGGCTGAAAGGCGTTACGAGAGGTGGGTAACCCATCATTGGCCAGATTTCAGCTACTTCGTCGAAGATTTTAACCATAAGTTTGTTTTGTGTCATATCGGGATCGAATTTTTTCACCCTTTTGAGTAGGTCTTCGACCCAACCCATTAGAGAACCCATCATGCCTCCAGGTAGACCTGGGCCAATAAGAAGGGGGTTCATTTGACGGTTGGTTGGGCTGATGAACTGCCCAATGCCATCATCCATGATTTTCTGAGTGATATCAGAAGCTTTAAGGTAGGCTTCCATATTTACTTTTGGAAGCTCAATGCCTTGGCCTTCGAGGAGGGCAATCACAGAAAGCACGTCAGCGTGAGCTGTTCCCCAGCTTAGAGGTTGCATTGAAACATCGATATAATCACAACCAGCTTTAACAGCTTCGAGAATACTGGCAGCAGAAATACCTGGTCCACTGTGTGGGTGGTACTGAACTTTAATGTGCTTATAGTTGCTTTTGATGTATTTTGTGATGGCACCAATAATGGCTGGGCGGGCAATACCTGCCATGTCTTTTAGACAGATTTCCTCAGCTCCTCTTTCAATGAGCTGATCAGCCAAATTTGTATAATATTCAACTGTGTGGAACGGGCTGTAAGTCATAGTCATACAGCATTGTGAAATCATGCCGCCTGCTTTGGCGAATTTGATTGATTTTTCTAAGTTGCGAATGTCGTTCAAACCGCAGAAAGAACGAGAAATATCAGTTCCTTGAAGTTTTTTAACTTTAAAGAAAAGTTGCCTTAGGTCGGCGGAACAAGGGTACATACGGATGCCAGAAAGGCCCCTTTCGAGCATATGAGTTTGGATGCCAGCATCGTTAAAGGGCTGAGTCCATTTACGCACACATTCATTAGGGTTTTCACCACGAAGAAGTTGAACTTGCTCAAAACCACCACCGTTGGTTTCAACACGGGAAAAACATCCCATATCGACAATAACGGGTGCAATTTCTTCAAGTTGGCTTACAGTCGGGTGGTATTTGCCCGAACTTTGCCACATATCTCGATACAAGAGGGAAAATTCGACTTTTTGCTTTGCCATTTTATGTGCCCTTTAAATGAAAAAAAAAGAAATGAAGTTGACTAGATTTTGCTTATGTTCTGAGGTGTGCCTTTGCCACCTGTTGCTTGAACAATAGCAGAGGTGATGACGGCAAGTTCATCGCCACTTATGACTGAGTCTTCAGAATTTGTTCTTTGTGCTGCCTTTTTGAGAGGGGCATTGGGCTCGGGCCATTTTTCGTCAGCCCAGGGGATAATATGTTTAACGAGTACGCTAGTACAAGCTATAACAACGGATAATACAAAAAAGACTTTTGAGAAACCACCGAGTAGCATCCCAAAGCCGCTGAGAATATTCAAAAAATAATCGCCCATGACCCTTTATTTTATAAAATCAAGTCGAACTTTATAACGGGATTTAAAAGGAAGCAACTGCTTTGGCTTGAGCCTGCAGGTACAAAAAAAATGGAATTATTTGAAAATGTTAATGATATAGGGGAATTTTGATGACGAAAGTGGTGCCTTCACCTGGGTCGCTCTTGGCAGTGATTGAACCTTCGTGTCGGTTGATGATTTTTTCGCAAATCGCCAAGCCCATTCCTGTGCCTGGGTATTTGTCTGCAGGGTGTAAACGCTGAAAGACGCCAAAAATACGTTGATTGTCTTTTTCGTCAAAACCAATTCCTTCATCTTTAAAGGTGATGGTGTATTCGTTTGCGCCACTTTTTTCGCCGCCGATACTGATTTGTGGGGCTTTGTCTTTCTCGTGAAACTTTAAAGAATTGCTGATGAGGTTTTGGAAAAGTTGGCGCATTTGCGATTCATCTGCCTCCAAAGTGATTAATTCCTCAACCTCAAGCTTGGCTTTGAGAGTCATAATACGGTACTCCAGGTCTGAAAGAACACCTTCTAGTACGTGATTCAAGTCAATTTTGATAAAAGGCATGGCTTTACTCGTGACTCTTGAGTAGAGAAGGAGGTCATTTATTAGCCCAGACATCCTTTTGGCGGCTTCACGCATTTTGCTTACATAATATGTCGACTTTTCATCTAGAGCTTCTTTGGAGCGCAATTCTAGGAGTTCACCGAAAGCGTTAACCTTATAAAGGGGTTCTTGCAAATCATGAGAAACAATAAAAGCAAAATCCTGCAGGTCACTATTACTTTTCTCCAATTTAAGGCGGTAAGCGTCCTCTCGTTTTCTGAGTTCTCTTTCGTCGTTGCGGTGTTGCCACTCTTCCATTGTGAGCGTAATAAGGTCGGCAACGGAATTGATAAAGCTCAACTCTTCCACAAGCCAGTCTCTGCTTTCATTTAAGCCTTCGAAGCAAAGAATGCCGTTAAGCTCCCCTCCTTTATAGAGGGAGCCGCATGCCATATTTTCAATTTGATGAATTTTGAGGTAATGATCTTTAAATCCCTGTATGGATTCGTTTTCATCTTGGATGGACCTCATGGCCAGGGTGTGATTCTCCCTGACGTTTTCGATGAAGAGCACAGATTGGTCTTTGCCCAAGGAGACTTGTGGGATTTCTTCTTGACCCAACGAAGAAAAACGAAAGCGTAGCTGAAATTGAGATGCGGTGAGTAAGCCTCCCCAAATACTGACATATTCAGTGCCTAGTGTTTCCATGGCGACTTTGGCAATGCGGCTAAGGCAAATATCTAATGGTTCATCAAGGTCCAAGCCTAGTTTGGCCATTTTCATAAGAGTCACTTGTTGGGCTTTGAGTGTCTCTTCCCTTTTTTCCAATTGGAAATACGTTTTGGCTAATTGAACTCTACTACTTGAACGTGAAGCTTCCATTTGCTGGAGTTCTTTGGAAAGCCTAAAGACATGCTTGAGGTGAGCTGGAGTTGTATCCTCTTGAGCTAGGACAGCAGTTATGCCAAGAGAGCGAGCTTCTTGTTCATAAGCAGCTTCCCATTGGGGAGTTAAGAGAAAAAGAGGGCGATTGTCGATGAGTTCTAATAAATCGCAAATTAAGATTTTTGTTTCGTTTTCGGCTAAAGGTAAACTTAAGATTACAGCATCAAAGGACTCTTCCTCTATGATGTTGTAGACGAGTTCAGGGTCGTGGCAGATGCTGTAGCTAAAGTCAGCTTGCTGAACGGTCTCGTAGAATACTGCTAAGTCAACAGAACTTGTTTCGGGATGAATAATAAGGAGCTGACGTTGAGGTGCCAAAAATTAAAGGATGTTAAATGGCAGGAAAGTCATGTCCTAGTATTTTGTGCGGTAAGTGAGTCCTAAGGTAAAATAACCATAGTTGGAAAAGCTAATGCTTTGTTTGTCTAACTCATCATCTAAGTATGGCCAATAACCTCTGAAAAGGTTGTCGTTATATTGGCCGCGAAGTTCCATAGACCAAGAGTCGTTAAAGTGTCGTTTGATGCCAACAGAGAAGGTGTTATTGCTATCACTGCTCCTGGAATTAGTAGGGTTGTCTCTATCGATACTATAATGTTGATAGAAAAGGTCTAGCTGGTAACGCGAGGCCCAAAATCGGGTGAAGCCAAAGCCCGCTTCAATGACGGATTGGCCATTGTCGGAGTCATCGTAATCGTTATAGCCTAAGTGAGTGTGGAAGTCCCAAGCGCCAAATGAGCGTGATAGAAGTAGTCTGCCTCCAAAGCCATGATCGCTCATTGTGTTTGACCTGGCACCCAAAGAAACACCGTCGTTGATAAGCTCGTTGGTGCTATGGCGACGCCAAGCTAATTCGGCTGAAAGAAAGCCTAGATAAGGGTTGTTTTGGATGAGAGACCTTTTGTAGCGAAATTCTTGGAAAGAGGCTTCGGCTTCCTTAACTCCATACTCAAAAGCTGATAAACTAAACTGAAAACTTACTGTGTCGTTATCGCTTAGGCCAAACCAAAGGTGTCCTCCCTCTTCTTGGTATGAGCCAACAGAGTCATTATTGTCTCCAATATCTGCACCTAAGGCTTTTCCTAAACTTGTGTTCGTATAGGCTAGGTAAGCTCCTGCCTGCAGGCTTCCTTTGCTAAGGGTCCAAGCCACTGGAGGGTAGGTGCTTAAAGAGATATCAGAAGCTTCTTCTGCATGGGCAGAAAAAACAAGGAGAGTGAGTATGGAAAATAAAACGAAAATTTTATGAATCACAGATGGGCTCCCATTTTCTGACTTTTTCAATGGCTTTACCAGTGCGGAATAAGGTGTTTTCATCGAAAAGTTTACCAACCATTTGCATGCCCACAGGTAGGCCATCGACTAATCCACATGGCACACTCATGGCAGGGCTGGAGATTAAATTAACAAAGGTCGTATAGATATCTTGCATATACATGCTCAGTGGATCGTCGGTTTTTTCGCCAACTTTAAAGGCCACATCTGGAGCGGTTGGGCCAGCAATAATATCTACCTCTTCGAAAAGCTTTTCCGTTTGGGCGCGCATATCCTGGCGGATAAGCTCAGCTTTTTTATAGTAAGCATCGTAATACCCTGCGCTTAGAGCATAAGTTCCAAGCATAATACGGGTTTTTACTTCGCCGCCAAAACCTTCTTCGCGACTTTTGAGGTAAGAGTCCATAAGGCTTTCTGGGCTTTCGCTACGGTAACCATAACGTATGCTGTCGTACCTTGCAAGATTGGAGCTGGCTTCACAGTTCGCTATAAGGTAATATGTTGGGATGACATAGTCTAAAATAGGTAGGCTGATTTCTCTAATTTCAGCTCCTTCTTTTTCAAGAGCTTTAAGATTCTCCTCAAGAAGAGTTTTGACTTCAGGCCTTAAACCTTTGCTGCTATCCATAAATTCTTTGGGGACACCAATCTTGAGACCCTCAACACTTTCGAGTTTATCGCTTAAAGCAATGGGAGCGCTCACGCTTGTGGAGTCGTAAGAGTCTAGGCCCTCTATGGCTTTAAGCACTGTAGCGCAATCATCGACGGAGTTGGCTAAAGGTCCAATTTGATCTAAAGAGGAGCCATATGCGAAGAGACCATAACGAGAAACGCGACCATAAGTGGGTTTGAGTCCAACGGTGCCACAAAAAGAAGCGGGTTGGCGAATGGATCCGCCCGTATCGCTACCAAGAGAGATGGGTGCATAACCTGCGGCTAAAGCAGCCGCACTGCCACCACTGGAACCACCGGGTACGGTGTCCGTATTCCATGGGTTGCGTGTTGGTCCGTAATGTGAGGTTTCACAACTTGAGCCCATGGCAAATTCATCCATATTGGCTTGAGCGGTAATAATGGCTCCAGCGCTTTGGATTTTTGCGATGGCTGTCGCGTTATAAGGAGGGCGAAAACCACCCAAGATTTTACTCGAGGCAGTCACTTCTTGACCTTTAATGGCCATATTGTCTTTGACGATGAGAGGGATTCCAGCCAAAGCTCCCAGTTCATCAGCATTGCCCGAAGCAAAGGCTTCGTCGCATTTTTGCGCTTCTTCCATGGCGCTTTCAGTGCGATTTCTTACAATAGCATTGATGGTGCCGTCTTTTTCTTTGATGGCATTCAAAGAGTTTTGCATCAACTCACTGGGTTTGAGTTCTTGGTTTTTGAATTTCTCCTGAATTTCAGGAATTGTTAAGCGTAAGGGGTTCACTCTTATCCTCTCTATAGGGCTGCTTTTTATGATTAGGATTTTAATTCTTGGGCAAGTTGCTGAGCTTTTTTATTGAGGTCTTCTAAAGATCCATCATTCAAAATGACTCGGTTGGCATGACCACTAGTTAGCTCCAGATTATCCGCACCTAAGGGTTCGCTAGGGCGGTTCATCCAAATCACCTCATCAAACCAGTCTTTAACTCGGTCAAATTCAGAAATTCTCCTGACTCCGTCAATTAAGATAAACTCAGACTGAGCTGCCCAAAGGCAGATACTCACCAGTGAGCCAGGGTCGGCTTCACACATGGCATTGCCAAGTTTCACTAGCTCAGGGCGATACTTTTCTTTTTCGCTTAGAATGACCGATTCGCTCACGCCAGAAATAAGTGATAACCGGTAAATAAGGTAAGAGCTTGTGGAATAAGCCTCTGCATCGCCAAGAGCCTCCTTAAGGAAGCCAGCGAAGGTTGTCTTGCCGTGATATTTATTCCCTATCACAAGGATTTTCTTTTTGTTTTTCATTTCGCGGCTCATTGTAAAGTGCCCCGTAAGAGTTGTACCGCAAACAAAAAAATACCCAGAAAGCATGAAAATGGACGAAAAAGATCAAATTCTTTCAAATTACCAAGGTGTTCAGGAGCACTTAAAAGATTTCCCTGAGGCTAAGCTCGTGGCTGTGTCGAAAAGGCAGGAGGCTCATAAACTGCAAATTCTGCTGGATGCAGGCCATGTGGATTTTGGGGAAAACTACTTGCAAGCGTTGCTGGAACGAAAAGCTGAATTTCCTGCAAATATTCGCTGGCATTTTATTGGGCAGGTCCAAAGCCGAAAAGTGAAAACCCTGTGTGAAGAAGGGATTCATATGGTGCACGGCATTGGCAGTGAATCCAGTTTGAAGAAGTTAAATCAGCAAAATAACATGCCAGAAGGCGGCGCCTTGCTACAAATAAATTTAGCCGGCGAAGAGCAAAAAGGAGGAGTCTCTAGAGAACAAGCTCTCGAGTGGCAGGAAAAAGGCCTTTTGCAACACATTAAAGGTCTTATGTGTATTCCTCCTGCGGGTTTAAGTGAAAGCGAATTGGCCAGTCATTTTCGTAACATGCGCTTATTGAAAGAAGAAATGGGCTTGCTTGAACTGAGCATGGGCATGAGTGGGGACTGGGCTATTGCCCTGAGCGAAGGGGCAACGCTTATTCGGGTTGGCACGGGTATTTTTGGTCATCGGTTGAGTTGAGTTTTATTTGCTAATTTTCGGTCATTTTCTGGTGGAGTAGCCGTGACCAAATAAGCAAGGATTTTTTGGTTGATATTCAATAGATAATTATACAATATAATTATTTCGTATAATTGGTGTAAACATGAAGAAGCAAATGGCCTTCAAGCTTGAGCCGGAATTGGTCAAAAGAGCTAAAGAGGCAATAGGTGCTGATACTATGACAGATGCTGTTATTACTGCTTTAGAAGAAATGGTATCAAGGGAAGAAACCTTTTCATTTCATAAGAGTATTTTTGGTTCTTGTAAAGATTTTGGAGAAAAGTGAAATCATCACGAATATTATTAGACACCTGTATTTACATCGGGTGGTTAAGAGGGTGGAATGAACATATCGTTACTGAGTCACGAGCTAATATCGTGCATTTTTCAGGCATTGTATACACTGAATTATTAGCAGGGGCATTCAAGCCTAAACACTCTAAGCATGTGAAGTCTATTAAAAAGCATTTCGACTGGCATGGAAGGTTCCAAGAAGTTACAAAAGAAGTCTCTGAGTCAGCTGGAGAGGTTTTAAGGAAAATAAATAAAGATTCAGATAAAATTCTTGCTGATACATTAATTGCAATGAGCGCAAGAGAAATTGGTGCTGAAGTTTGGACTCATAATGCTAAAGACTTTGAAGCGATCAAAAAGGTGAAAAACTTTAAATTACGAATTTTTCAAAATGAATTTAAGTAGGCCCAATAGCCGAGGCGATTAGTGTATTTAATTTGAAACAGAAACGG
>JADGBV010000489.1 GCA_015231345.1 Planctomycetota bacterium | reverse complement strand
CGCATCTTGAGCTCCAACAGAGATTTTCTTTTTAGACCTTTTAGCTAAGGTCAATAGCTCTTCTAGTAAGTGTAGTACCTCTAAACGACCCATACCCCAAATACTCATGTGTTCTTCAGATACGGGAAATGAAATATGAATACCACTTACAGGTAAATCCATAGCCATCTCAACATCTTCTTTCTTAGCGCGGCACCAAGTTTGCAAAGCCACGGGGAAGCCAAGAAGACATAATGCTTCTATATCCGACCTTTCACGCTTCCCCATAGCTGGTATACCCACTTCTATTTCACGCACCCCTACATCGACTAGAGCTTTGAGCATACGCATTTTATCATTGATGTTAAAAGCGATACCAACTCCCTGTTCACCATCACGCAGTGTGGTGTCTATAATTCGAGAGGCAAAATTGAGTGGTTTTTTATTCATGAGCTAATAAGATAATCCTCTGCGACAGTACCTTCTTCAATTCCATCAAGGATAGCATCGATGGCATCTTCATCAATCTTGCCATACCATTGACCACTAGGATAATCAATCATCACTGGGCCATGGGCACAAGCATTCATACAACCTGTCGCAGCAACCTCAACGCCATCCAACATACGGTCTTGAACTTCGCCTTGCAAATATGATAGTAATTCCAATGACTTATTCTTCGTGCAAACCCCTTGAGCTTCGCCATTCACTCGAAAGCTTCCGCAAAGAAAAAGGTGATGTTCTGGTGATTTCATAATAACTCCTCAAAAAAGTAAATGATAAAATAGTATTAAATTTATGCGCAACCCTGACCGTTGCCCTTACATTCAGTACCGCAGCCAGCAAAATGATGTTTCAAGCTAGCGGGTAATTCTTGATTATTATAAACATAACGAGCCCCTTCTTCGATCATGCCTTCCATTTCAACAACACGAATACCAGTTTCTTCCATAATTTTTTTAGGACGTTCACCTACAGCATGGACCAGTATGGCTCGGCAGTCTTTCAATGTCTCACCCAAAGCCTTCCAACGATCGTCTGCACCACCAGGTCTTGGAGCACTTCTGAAACCTTCATTATAAAGAGAGCCATCTTCATTGCGACCATATATCGTTAGTTTGCGTGCTTCACCTAGGTGTTGGTTAACCAATAACCCTTCCAAACTGGCTGCAGCCACATAAGGACGGGAATCGTCATAAGTATTCTCATTCGTCACATCGTGAAGGATTTCACGGTAACGTTCAGCCAAGCCCTCGTCAAGAGAACCAGCGGCATCAGCCCTACAACGATTGCAGTGACTCATTTGAGGCATTTCTTTGGCACATTGAAAACGTAAACGAGTCATTTCATCATGAGAAGGTTCACCATTTTCTTCAAAAGCTGTGCCTTCCACAGGAACCATAGGAATTTGATTCATAATATCTGCTCCGAGAGCAGCGACTGTTTTGGCAATCTCCGGTATATGATGAACATTAACACCCGGGATAACAATACTATTGACTTTTGCGATCATGCCACATTCTTTAAGTTTACTAATACTCTTAAGTTGATTTTCAAAAATAAGCTCTCCTAAAGGCATTCCACGAAGTACTTTTTTATTATATCGCCCCCAGCCATAAACTTCAGAGGCAATAGTTGGATCCACAGCGTTAATGGTAATGGTCACATGACTCACATCAAGCTCAGATAATTCATCTATATGCGGGTAAAGTTCAAGACCATTAGTCGCTACACACAGAATCATCTCAGGAAATTCTTTGCGAATCAGACGCAAGGTTTCCATGGTTTCATCTGGGCAGGCAAAAGGATCTCCAGGGCCAGCAATACCAACAACCGTAATATTTCCCGAAATATCCTGGGTCTTACGCATATAATTAAGGGCCTGAGTCGGACTGAGCACCTTGCTCGTAACGCCAGGACGTGATTCATTTAAACAATCAAATTTACGATTGCAAAAATTACACAACACGTTACAGCGCGGTGCAACAGGCAAATGAATACGCTCACAAGAGTCTGCTTCTTTATTAAAACAAGGGTGTTTATCTATTTCAATTTTCATGTTCTTCACCTATATGTAACTATATCCGGTCTCTGATTTTTCTTGCATTGTTTGAAGACATGTATTAACGATGGTATCAAACAAACGAAGGGCTCCTTCATAACCAATATGGAGGATTCGTTGACCTCCAAAACGGTCATGGATGGGAAAGCCCAAACGTAATAAGGGAACCTCCATTCTTTTGGCCATGGGGTAACCCTTCGATGAACCCATAATCATGTCAGCACCACTTTTCATGGCTGCATTTTCTATTTCACTATGGTCAACACCTGAAAGTATTGTTACTTGATCCAAGTCTGTATCGCTAAGTACATCTGCTAATTTTTCTTTAAAGCCTTTCACTTTACTTCCCGTTGCACAAACGACTGGCACAACACCAATCTCATTTAAGAATGAAGCCATGCCCATGACAAAATCAGATTCACCAAAAAGAATCACTTTTTTGCCATAAACATATTTATGGCCATCAACCATAGCATCGATGAGACGTCCACGTGCCTCTTGTATTTCACTGGGCATTTCGCCTCCCTTCATGCGCATAAGCACATCAAACATGGCATCTGATTCTCTAAGCCCTATGGGCAAACCCAGTGAAAAGAGAGAAACTCCATGAACGGCACTTAAATAGTGACCCGCACTATAATCATCATCTACTAAGCTTCTGCCCATTTCCAAAGTGGCTTTTGCGCCTCCACAAGATTTTAACTCTCTATAGGGCGTACCCCCTTTTTGGATTTTTTGATATTCAGCCCAGTTCTCACCATCTAAGGTTTTT
>JADGBV010000488.1 GCA_015231345.1 Planctomycetota bacterium | reverse complement strand
CAGCCTCTAAATAATTTGCAAATACAGTTGTTGATCAGGTTTATGACTGATAGATTTGGATCTTACTATTACGGGCAGGGAATTAGAGACGCCAAAGAATATCTTTTAGGAGAATTTCAATTGATATCTGAGAGCGTGAAAGATCTGGAGAATAATTTTAATGATTCCTAAAAATACCAGCAATATTATGAATGTAAAAATAACTCATTTAAGCATTTGGCCGCGTAGCCTTTAGGCAGGACATCATTGCATGTGGCACCAAGAGCAAAAGACCCTTCTATTGCGGAAAGAACGCAGAGAATACAAAAAATAAGTCTTTTCCTTGTGTTCTCTGCGTTCTTTTGTGGCTAATATTTTCGAGGATACCATTATTACTGAACCCGTTGTCATTTAAAAATGGCGAAACTCTAGCCTAAAGACCCTCTACTTATTTATCCCAGATATCCAATAGCGCCCGAGGAATATCAGTTTTTTGCCAGTGAAGTCCAAACTCATTTTGAATTTGTTCGTTCAGATATATCTCAAAATCACTCCAATGGGCTTCGTGATCCAATAGCTTATCTTGAGATGAACTGCAATTTTTGCCTTCTTCCTGATTCTTCTCTCTTGGATTAAAGGCTATACAGCCGTAAGGTTTGTGATAGCGATTGATGGCGCAACCCCAGTTATCATACTGAAAAAAAGGGCAGGTATAGCCTCTGCGTATTCGTTTATTGCTACCAGGATAATAATCTCCCCGGTCCAAGCCATGGTGAGAGATGCATTCCTGAAGCCTCTGGCGCATTGCTTTGGTAAGCCAGTTTTTCTTTACTAAATCGGCAAAAAGGTCTAGGGCTTCGGTGGGGGTGACATGCATGGTGTTATTAGCAAAAGTGCAGCAGCATCCTTTACATTCCATACAGTCATAACCTGCACTCTCATTGGCCTCCATTGCATGAATCAGCTCACCTCTTCTGTCTTTTGCTTGACTCTGGCTTATATACTGTTGCCAGCTTTCTTTGGACTTATTTGGTAGATTGATGGGCATGAATGATTTCTGGTGGGTTTTGAGTGGCTAAGTGATAATCCGGATTTTATACGAAGAGCAGATTCTTCTTCTTGATTGAAAAAGATATGTGCCGGAATGGGTAGAGTTCTGGGTTGGATGAGAGGTATTAGATTATGCATGGCAAAAGCCTCCTCATGTTGAGCCGAAATACTATTCTGTGAGCTTGAGTGAAATAGGAGTTATGGTGGTGCTGTTTATTAAGTAAACATCCTCCGTCTCATTTCTGTACTTTCTAATAATCACCGTAATAGGCAGCCACCTGCAGAGTTGTTTTCCTCTTGAATCGCTCTAAGGCCAGGATAGAAAAGACCAAAAATTGAAAGGTGGTTAGATTTTATGCGTACAACATTGAGGTCGGGGTGAGTATAATAGCCTTCAACAGGCACCCAAGCATGTTTCGTCAAATCAAAGCGCATTACGACAATATCATCCTCGGAAACTCCTAGGTCATCAATCAAGCCATCCTGATTTTTGTCATCATAAGCTAAGCTTAATTCGATGGTACTATCTGGTCGTTCATAGGCTGCAGGGAGGTTGAGGTTAAAGGCCACGTCGCGTTCGAGAGTATTTAGGTGTGCAGGTACTCCTTTGAGCGTCAAGCCCGTTTTAGCTAAAGTAGATATCTCCATACTCTGGGAGTTGTTGATATCTTGAGCTGAAATTTTAATGGAAGAGCCACCACTAAGAGCAAGGCTTGACCAACTAGATGATTGCCAGGAAATAATCTTAGTGGCAATTCTTTCATGGGGTAGCACCACAAGACTTGGGGAGCTAACAATAGAATAACTTTGTGTTGCTTGGCTGTTATTCACATCGCCATGAAAACTTAGGCTAGCTGTATGTCGAAAAGAGAAGGTGCTCGATGAGCCTGTGACCGAAGTCTCAGCTTGTGGGTGAAGACTATTTTCTGAAACTCCGGCTTCAAAACTTTGAGAAATAACACTTGCTTGAGGTGGCCAGACAGAGCTTTCGAGTGCTTGCCCAGGGACAGCCTTTGTTTGAAAGGGTCGCTCCAAGTGGTCTTTGGCGATGATATAGGGCAAGGGGTTAGCGGCTAAGTGAATATCCTTTTGAACCTCTACAACTTGACCATCTTTCAGGTAGACCCGCGCTTTGATGGGGTAAGAGCCGGGGAGGCATAGCGGGAATGAAATATTTAAGTTTTTACTGATTTTGTGTATGCTTTGCTCAGGGTCGAGGCCTAGCGACCATTGTACCTTTTCTATTTTATGCAAGACTCCTGTCCATGCGCCTTGTAGGGTTAATGTCGCTGGTGCTTTGGCTGAAGATAGAGTTGATGATAAACTCAGGCTTTGGGCGAGGGCAGATGAACCTGTGAGGTTTAGGCGGGTAGTAAAAGAGAAGCGCTCCCCACTTTTTAATAATACGCTCATTAAGGCTTGGCATGAACCTGTCTCACTAAAAGTGTGAGTGATAGTCTCCAGGCTAGGGTCATCGGCAAGCCCTGAACGCTCTGCAATTCCATCACCATTAAAATCAAATGATACAGCTTGTACTGAACTTGGGTCGTTAACTAGAGACTTCCAGGCCCATTGGTGAGAATAGGGTGCTTGTTTGACTATAGTTGTGTCATTTTTAATCGTATCCCTTATCCATATCATGGCATAATATATTATGCATAATATGATATTTATTCAAGACCCTCACCTTATATAATCCGAATTGTGACAATTAGTCATAAATCTAGAGTTTCGCCATTTTCTCAAAACTCCTTATCCAGTTATATCCGTAAGAATAGCCATATAA
>JADGBV010000487.1 GCA_015231345.1 Planctomycetota bacterium | reverse complement strand
AAAAAAAATCGCCTCCACCGCGTCACACAACTTTTAGAAGAAGTCGGTCTTAAAGATCATGCCCAACAAAAAGCTAAAAGCTTATCCGGAGGAGAAAAACGACGCCTAGAAATCGCCCGATTACTTTTGGAAGACCCCAAAATCCTTCTTCTCGACGAGCCCTTCGCTGGACTTGACCCTCGAGCCATCCGACTTCTCAAAACACACCTGAGCAAGCTACACCAGCGGGGCATTCATTTAATTATTAGCGATCATCAAGTCACTCATATCTTGGAACTATGCCAAGAGATCGTACTTCTGCAAAATGGCGAAAAGTTGTTACACTGTTCCAGCGAAGAGTTTAGCCAACATCCCCTCGCCAAAGAACATTATCTTTGAATGAAGCTATTATCCCTTAGCTTCTGGCTCCACAGCCTTTCTGCTGGACTATTATGCCTCTGCATTTTGTTCAGCAGCAGAAACATGCGCTCATCGCCAGCAGGGCAAGAAGCCCCTTTGCAGCTCTATGACTGCACACTGACATCAAATAAGATAGGCAAAAGCACTCGTTTTGAATGCGATAAAATCAACACTCAACTCTCAGGCTTATCCTTAATACTCGAAGGGAATATCTTTATCAAAAGCAAAAGTTATGAAGTCACACCTCATAAGCTGAGTTATGATGCAGACATGGACGAAGTTCATATTGAAGGCCTGACTTTCCCTCGGTGGTTCCCAGATAGTGAACTCGACCTAACCCTTAATCCAAATTTTAATTCAATTTCTCTTACACCCCTAGAGGCTTATTTTGATATACCGCTGGATTTCAAAAAACTAGCTGGGCATATTCACACCGAAAAGGTTGCTGGGCCTTATAATATACTTAGCCTTCCCAATTTGATAAGCGCCAGGAAGAAAAGAGAAGAAGAGAAGAAGTTAGCAGCAAGGCGGGCGGAAGAGCGAAAGAGTTTCAGAGAAAGGCATAAGAAGCAGCATAATAACACAGGCAAGCCAGCCGAAGCCTCTCTGCTTCACTCAAGCACAGACAAGCCAACCCTAGCTTCTCTGCCTCACTTAAGTACAGGCGAGCCTGCCAAAGCCCCTCAGCTTCATTTAAGCGCAGACAAAGTCAACATTTACCAAAGCGTCTATTTCCTTCGCCTCAGCTTTGTGAATGCCACACTTAAAGGCAAAACATGGTCCGTCCAAGCGCCCATGGTTCGCCTTAAAATGAAGCCAAACAGACTGAACTTTTATCAAGGCACTTACATCGTCAACAAACGCAAGATACCCTTTCAGACAGCCAGCCTTAATTTAGAAAATGGGCAGTTTATTCGCGACAACAAATTCCAGCGAAATCTAAGCCCATGAATATCATTCGAAATTATATCCTGAAGCAGCTTCTGTTTATCCTCTGTCGTTTTATGGCCATTGGCCTACTGCTCATTACTTTCTTTACCCTACTCAAACTGTGGTTCAAGGGGCAAAGCTTCTCTTCAACTTTCCTCCTACTCTCCACTTTCTACAGCCTTTCTGAAGCCTTACCCTATTTAGTCGCCCTCGCAGGCTATGCTCTCATCAGACAGCTTAATCAACGCGGTGAAATTCATCTTATGGAACTATACCGGCCCATACCCATAACTCATTTCAACTGGACATGGCCTCTTTTGATTCCCACCAGTCTTTACCTCATCTTATTTATTGGTTTTCTTAAACCGCAAATCAAATACAACGTCGATAGCTTAAAATCTCTATTGACCTCAGAACAAAATAGGGATCAACTCATTGATCTCAACAAAGGCGTCGTGTGGACTGAAGAAAATAAAGCAGGAATACTCAGCTCACCTCAGTGGCTGCAAAAAGATGACGAGGATGCCACCTTTACAAGCCTGGACGCACAGAGTGCCAATGTCCTAGATCACTTTCTCGTTTTTAACCAAGGGAAACTCACTCAACAAAAAGATAAAGAATCCATTCGCATTCAGTTTCAGCAAGCAAAGATGTTAACCATTCGCAAAAACAAAAAAATCAAGGAAAAAAGTATCATAGACCTCTATCGCGATGGGCTTTATTATCCTCTTTTCTTTAGGCTTAATAATATTCTCTTGCCTTGGCTGCTCACGGCTCTCGCTTTCGCATGCACCAAAATAGGTGGCAGCAAAGGGCTACTATCCTTTTGTGCCTGCTTAATTTTCATCTACACACCGGCCTTTGCCGCACTCAGAAAAGCCCACCACCTTCACCCAGCCTTAGCCATATTACCCATCTGTTTATTACTGCTTACTGTCGTCCTACTGCGAGTCAAACTCAAGAGGTCTCTGCGATGACCATTTGGGACCGCTACAGTTTTAAGAAAATGCTCAGCTCTTCCCTGCTGAGCTTAGTGGTGATCTCAACACTTAGCTTTATAGTGGATAGTGCCCTTAGCTCTCACGAACTCACGCAGTTTAGCTCTTTGAGTTTTCTCTGTCAACGCATAACTGGCATTGGCTTACTTTGTGCACCCTTTGCCCTATCAACGGGACTTGCATTATGTCTTAGGGCACTCGATGCTTACAAAGAAAGTGAACTGGTCAGGCTCTATACCCCCAGCGCCTTTCAATTATGCCGAGGCATCATTACGGCTACTTTATTTTTTATATTGCTCTGGACAGCAACGCGTGAAGTCCTTTGGCCTTACCTCAATAGCACAATACCCGAACAAAACTCTAAACTACACAAAAGTAAGCCCATACTCATTCAAGGTCAGGGTACACAGGGGGTGTTATTTGCACCAGAAGAGAGTCATGATGGCCTTGGAAAAATTGCCATCAAATGGGAGCATGAGTGGTTCTTATTT
>JADGBV010000486.1 GCA_015231345.1 Planctomycetota bacterium | reverse complement strand
ACTTCCAAGGTTTTCCATATTGAATCCAACCTTTCTTGCCCTTTGCTAAGTGCGACCAATCGGGAGCTTTCTCCAAAATCCCAAAGGACTGCTCCCATTTGTAGGGTAAATGCTCAAATTCATCGAAAAGGCTGTCTTGGTCAGAATGATGCCCCATATAAGCATCTAAACCGTTCACGGGATGAGGGCCAAAGTTAGTCGTCACACCGTATTCGTTAAAACTGTTCTTATGCGTACCGCCATGAAATATTTTGCCCGTTCCATAGACTTTAAAGCCATTATTCATCATGTGATTAGGAAGAAGGGTGCTCTTGCCATATATGGAACGACTATTTAGGCTTTCGAACCAAAACATTCCCGTTGTTTGTGGATAAAGCCCAGAAAGCAAGCATGCTCTGGATGGAGCACAGATAGGGTCGTTGGTGTGAGCATTGGTAAAGGCAATGCCTTTGGCTGCTAAACGATCCATATTTGGGGTGGCGACCAGCGGTTTGCCTATTGGTGAAAAAGGCAAATCATTTAAGTCATCCATAATGATAAAAAGGAGGTTTGGGGGCTGAGCCCCCTGTAAATATGAAAAATTGAAGATCAGGCCCAAAAAGCACAGTAGAAATGTATTTTTCATTATTTAGTGGAAGAAAAGAGTCTATTTTCGAGATTATTAAATAATACTATATCATATCTCCAAGATTTCAAGTACCTTTGCCTAGGATATTTTTTTGGAGAAGAAATCTAAAGCCCCTCACAGCAATTTATTCTTTTATTTATATAGTAAACAATATAATGAAGCAGAAAAAAATACTCCCATAGCGGAAAATGCTCTTGACTTTTGCATGTATGATATAATAATACTATTTAATTCTACTTTTTTAGCTCGGGTAATCAATGAAAATCAAGCCTCTTTCAATACTCCTGTTTTTTCTTCTATTTCTTGCCTTTTCCACCCCCCATCACGCTGCCGCGAAAGAGCTTTTAAGCCTCGACGGGAAATGGGAAATCGTATTTGATCATGATAATATGAGCCAAGGGGTAGGAAAAAACCTGCCTTCCGTTTATGAGACTTTAGGAAAAAAAAGAATTATAACTGTACCCAGTGCCTGGGAATTAATAGAACAGGACTACGAAGGTGTTGCTGTTTATAAGCACACTTTCGAGATCCCATCCAATTGGAATAAAAAAATCGTTCGCCTCCACTTTGGTGCCGTAAACTACCGCAGTGAAGTTTGGCTTAACGATGAAGCCGTAGGATTCCACGAAGGTGGCTTCACTCCCTTTGAATTCCGAGTAGACAAGCTCTTAAAGGGAACCGGCAAAAACACCCTGTTGATTCGTGTTCTTGGCCCCATTGTCCTTCAAGACAAAGAAATCGATGGCATCAGAAAAATGGAAACTCCCCAGTGGCGTGCCGGACTCACCGGTGGTATTTGGCAATCAGTCAACCTTATTGCCACCGATAGAGTCTATGTAGATGATATCTTCATCGAACCCAAACTATCCGATAATTCAGCCAATTTTCATGTTACTCTCGACCACACCGGCATAAAAAAGGAAAAGATCGAATTGGAAGTGAGTATCAGCGAAGTGGCAAACCCTAGCGGCAAAGTGGTTCAAACCCGCTTGCCTTGGAACCTTCACCCCGGTATTAACCGCAAAGACTTTTCCTTTACGATACAGAACCCCAAGTACTGGTCACCCGATGCTCCTAATCTTTACAAAGCCGATGTTAAAGTCATTGTGAACAATCAGGAAAGCGACCATTGGTCAGATCGTTTCGGGATGCGCGAACTTACCATTCGCAATAAAGATTTTTACCTTAACGGCAAACCCATTTACATAAAAGCCACCTTCTTCGAGGCTCTTTACCCCAACATGGTCGCATTCCCCGATAGCATAGAAATGGCTCGTCGTGAAATCAAACTGGCTAAAGATGCCGGTTTCAACATGATCCGCCCTTGGAGGCGACCTTCGGCTCCTATCTGGTTAGACTTGGCTGATGAAATGGGTGTTTTGGTGGTGGGAAGCCCCACCTTGGAGTGCATGACCCTTCCTCTTTCCACAGCCTACCTACCCAAAAGGGTTGAGTCTGAAATTCGCGAGTCCGTCCTACGCGACCGCAACAGGGCTTGTATTGTACAGTGGGAGCTTTTTAACGAGTTGCACCGCCCAGTCCTTAAGCAAATGATGCGACCCATGGCCATGCTTGCCCGTGAACTCGACCCAAGCCGTCTTATTCTTGATGAATCCGGAGGATGGGCTTATGGCGCCAGCCTCTATCTCCCTTGCGAGTATGAGCCCATCAAGTTTAACGACATTCACAACTACCCAGGGCCTTTTATCAACAACGAACAATACGACGGCTACCTATCGGTGGGCATGACGAAAAAAGAAAAGGACGCAGCGGGGCTTAAAGGTAACACTCCTGGTCGTAACGTTATCCCAGGCTTGATGTCCTTTATTTCAGAGTTGGGCTATGGAAGCTTACCCAACCTTGTGGCTAACAACAAACAATTCGAAAAAGAAGGCAACCCCCTCACTCCAGCTTACCGCTATCACCGTCGCCTGGCCGAAGGGCAAAAGCGAATCATCAAAGAAAGTGGATTCGAAAAGATATTTCCCGATCTGGAAGATTTTTGTCTCCAACAGCAAGAAATTCACGGAGCAGCTAATAAACGCATGATTGAAGGTGTACGTGCCAACCCCGATATTGACGGGTATTGCATACATGCCTTAAGCGCCGGCGACTGGATTTTGGGCGCTGGTCTTATTGACCTCTGGCGTAACCCTAAGACTTACGCCTACGAGGCCACCAAAGCCGCCAATCAGCCT
>JADGBV010000485.1 GCA_015231345.1 Planctomycetota bacterium | reverse complement strand
TGTTGAGAATGGACTCTTTTTCTGTTAAAAACCTGATTATCTATGGGTTTGCAGCTATTTGCTTTCTTTTATTAGTGGTGGGTGGAGTCTCTTGTCTTAGTTTATCTAAAGTGAGAACGAAGAGTCAAGCTTATGCTCAGCTGAGTTCTCAGAGTCGCATGTATGTGGAAATAGAAAGGCTGGTTGCTGAGTTACAAAGAGAAAGTTATATTTTTGTGGCTGCTGGACACACTGAGTCTGAGAAAAATGTATATGAAGTCATATTGGAGTTGGATGATTTATTTGTGCAAGTTATTTCAGGAGAATCCAATAAGGAAAAACATGATGTCCTTCATGGTATGCGAGAGCACTTAGCAAGGTATAGTGATAATTTTAAAAGTGTTGTTGTTGAAAGAAATCTAAAGAGTCAATTGGTCAATCAACGATTACGCAGTATAAGTGATGAATTAGAAGGTGATTTGGAACGATGTATTAGGGGCAATACTGCGCATAAATGTGACCTTTGCTTGAAGTTGGAGCCTCTTGTTTACCAAATTTCAAATAATACGCTGTTGTACTTTCAGAATCTTCAACAGCCTAATCTGACTAAAGCAATAGAAGCACTCAATGGAGCTCGCCAGGTTGCAGATAGACATTTATTAGCCCCTCCTCCTCATGGCAAGTGTAAGATTGCTGAGAAAACGAGTACGATGTGCGAAAATTATCATAAGGTTTTATTACGGGCTAAGCAGGCTGTTAGAAGTTACTTGTATATATCCTCTGTGGTTATGGCTGGAGAAATATCCGAATTACTCTATCATTCTAATCAATTAAAGGATGAAGCGGATAAAGATCAAGTTATGCAGTTGTCACTATTGCAATCTTTTTTAACTTACACGGAACGATTTTCATTTTGGCTTGTTATCATTGCTGCTTTACTAGGGACGATTCTATCTTTTAAAGTCGCGCAAAGTATCGTTCAGCCCATGGAAGGGATCACAAACACATTAAAGGAGTTGGCTGCCGGTAGCCTGGATGTTGAGGTTCCTGCTCTAAGTCGTCATGATGAAATTGGAGATATGGCTAGGGCTGCTAATATTTTTAAAATGAAAAACCAGGAAACGGAGCGTTTATTAAAGACATCTCAAGAATTAACAAAAACTCTCCAGGAGAAAGAAAGTGATTTGATACGCTCAAACGAAGAATTGGAGCAATTTGTTTATACTGTGTCTCATGATTTGAAAACTCCATTGGTGACCAGTATGGGGTTTATCGGTATCCTCAAAGAACAGATAGCTGTTGGAGATATAAGTGATTTAGACTCACCTCTAGATCGTATTGTGAAATCAAATGAAAGAATGAGCCAGTTGATTTCCGATTTACTCGAATTATCTCGTGTTGGACGCTTGGATATGGATATGTGCGAAGTGGATATGAACCTATTGCTTAGCGAACTACAGGATAATATTAAATTTAATTTAGAGAGGGCGAATTTTTCTCTTGAAGTTCGTGGTCCTTTTCCTGTGATTTATGCTAACGAAAGTCGTATGTTGCAGGTCTTTGAAAACCTTATTAATAATGCCTTGAAATATGCTCAGGGGAAAGAGGAGAATTCTATTTTAATTGACTGCGAAAGCACTTCAGATAATTATATCATCAGTGTTTGTGATAAAGGCCCAGGGATAGCTAGAGAGTTTCATGAGAAAATATTTGCTTTATTTGTCCACCTTGATGCACACATAGAAGGTACTGGAGTGGGCTTGGCTGTGGTGAAGAAAGTGATGACTTTGCATCATGGCAAAGTCTGGGTTGAGTCTTCTCCTGGTGAAGGAGCTACCTTTAAATTATCGTTTCCGAAGAATCAACAAGAGGTTAATAGTTCGGTATAATGAGTGAAGAAAGTCAACATTGTAAAATGATATTAGTGGAAGATAATGACGATCATGCTGAAATGGTTCGTTACTATCTTAAGAAAATTCTACCTGATATGGATTTGATTCACCTTGCTGACGGAGGAGAAGCTATTGACTATTTTTCTCATTTTAAAGGTGAAGATGAGGACGATGCTGGATTTTTGGTGCTCTTAGATCTGAAATTACCAAAGTATGATGGCATAGAAGTGTTAAATGTGATTCGCAAAACTCCATCATGTCGGTGCATTCCTGTGGTGATTTTTTCGACCTCTTGTTCTCAAAAAGATATTCAAGGGGCTTATGGTGCTGGAGCCAATAGTTATATCGAAAAACCGACAGTTTCAGGTGGGTATCAGCGTGTTTTAGAGCTAATTGTTAACTACTGGGGAATGAATAAAGTTATTCTATAATATGGCCAAAAAAAAGTTATTAAGAGTTTTGTTGATTGAAGACGAGCTTGCTCATCAAGAGCTGATCCTTCATTATTTATCCCACTCCTACTTTTTTAACCATCAGATTACGTGCTGTGCAAGTTTTCAAGAAACTAGCATGAAGATTAGGGATGGGGCATATGATATTGTGCTGACGGATTTATCCTTGCCTGATAGTTCTGCTAATGAAACCCTAGGGAAGCTTAAGAGTCTGGGTATCAAATGTCCTATTGTATCATTAACTTCTTTGGATGATGATTTGGTGATTTCTAAACTCATACAACAGGGGGCGTCAGATTGTATTCCTAAAATGCATTTGAATCCCAGTTTGCTTGATCGTACAATTCGCTATAGCTTAGATAGGCATGAGTTGGAGAAAGAAAAACTTGATCGAAGTCGGGAAATGAAGGAGGCTATGTTTCAGTCGACACGAGTGTCCTATTTGGTGACTGATTTGAGTTGGCAATTCATAGAATGGAATCCAGGTTTTGAGATGTTTACTGGCTAT
>JADGBV010000484.1 GCA_015231345.1 Planctomycetota bacterium | reverse complement strand
TCTTCGGGGTATTTTTTATATTCTTTACTGCATCTAGAGGCTGGTATTTATCACTTACCATAACAGATGAAATTGGTGCAGCAATTGACCCTACTGAAGTGTGCCTCAGAGCATCAGATGCTACTTTTTTATATGAGTAAAATGCTGAGTCTATTATGATACCTTTCACCTCAGGAAATCGATTCTTTCCCAAAACTGCGATCGCATTAGCACCGCCTAAGCTTTGACCAAGTACAATAATCTTATTTTTATCGATATCCTTTCGGCTTACAAGATACTCCAATGCAGCGAATGAGTCTTGATATACCCCTTCGCGTGACGGAACCCCTTGTGATTTGCCATACCCTCTGTAATCGAAAACGAATAAATTGAACTTATTTTTAGGCAACCATGCTGCAAAAGTAAAGTGAGAACTCATATTTTGAGCATTCCCATGAAACTGTATTACAGTCCCAAGAGCCTCTCCTTGAGCAGGAATAAACCAGCCATTCAATAATGTTCCATCTTTACTTTTAAAGTGAACATTTTCAAACTTTAAACCGTATTCCGATGGTGTACGATAAATTTTCCTTGTAGGCTGATAAAATGGTCGCTCTACACACCCAACTAATAATAGTAGCAGAATTAGAATATATGATTTATTTAACATCGGTATAACTCAGTAAGAGAGTAGATCTTAATGCTTGGCATCTTTTGTGAATAGTTGGCGAAAGTCAAAAGCAAGAGTGGGAACTGAGCTGCGAAAGAACTATAAATATTGGCCTTATTCAGTTGATCGTCCTTTATCATCTGAAAAATAACTATCTTATTCTGGTCGAGGGCTATCTTTTTGAGAAGAGTCATAATACGCCCCACCGTTTGGCTCATTCGGGAGATCATTGCTACTCAGGTGTATTTGCATGCTCACTTGGGCAGTAGCCTTTTTTAGCCACGAAAAAATACGTTTTTCGATTTGGTGCGATTGCCCTATGAGAATCCCGATCAACTTGCGTTCTCAACATTGATTGTTAGTATACAAAGAAAAGCCAATATGACTGAAACCTCAAAACATTACACTCCCATTGTTGGAACCTTAGGGTATATTTTATCCGAGGACCACCAGGATGTCCTTCTGGTTCACCGCAACTTTCGCGATAATGATCAGCATTTAGGAAAATACAACGGGCTGGGAGGAAAGCTGGAGCCTTATGAAGATGTGGCCACCGGAATGATAAGAGAAATCAAGGAAGAGGCAGACATAGACGTGGTAAACATGCAAATGCGGGGAACAATAAACTGGACTGGATTTGGCCCAAATGGCGAAGACTGGTTGGGATTTATTTTCCTCATCACCAAGTGGCAGGGAATTCCCCTCAGCCATAATGAGGAAGGAGAATTGGGATGGCACCCCCTGAAAGGGATTATAGATTTGCCCATGTGGGAGGGGGATCGACACTTTCTTCCTCTGGTATTTGATCAGGACCCCCGTATATTTCACGGCATCATGCCTTATGATAACGATAAACCCAAAAGCTGGAATTTTGTGCGGATTTAATGTTCTTGGGGATGAAGAAATGACTTGAGGCCTGCTTTGTACCTTATCAAAATATCCTTGGTACGATATTTTTCCTGCAAAGGGAATATGTCGTAGTAACTTCCTCTGCTTTGGGCAATAGGACTGCAGAAGTCTGGAGCGACCTACGACAATTTCCATTGAGCGATGTGGAGTGATCCCAGAAAACTAGAGCGAGGTATAAGAAGTCTTTTTAAAAATAAGGACATTGGGTATCACTGCATCGTTTTCCACAAAGGCGAACTCAGTGCGGCTTGCGAATTTCTGACCGACCAGCTTAGTCCAAGCATCCTTTTGTGATGAACCAATATTTTGACTTCTCTTTTTCTGTTATAATCTGTTTCGAATGAGATCATGGGAATCGATTTACGCACAGCACTATAGCGAAATTTTAAAATACTGTGGCAACTACTCTTCTTCGAAGGAGCAAGCAGAAGATCTATGTCATGATGTTTTCATTAAAGCGTATGAAAAACTCGATCAATTTGACCCATCCATTGCAAGCATTCGAACATGGCTCTATCGAATTGCTCGAAATTATTGTCTAAATAAAATTCGAGACACCAGACGACATAAAGAAATCGAAAAGTTTTGTTGGTCCAAAAGTTTTTTTGCTACCACAACACGACTCCATATTGTTTCACCGAGTTCTGGTCCTGAAACTGAAATTATAAATAACGATGAGAGGGATATTTTTCTAAACAATCTAGGAGATATTAATGCTGAGCAAAGAGAGTGTCTTATTCTTAAATATTATGAAGATATGAGTCGCAATGAAATAGCAAATATTCTTGGCATCCCAGTTGCCACTGTCAAATCTCGCCTTTATTATGGTCTTAAAAGTCTAAGAGAGAAATTGTCTTAAAAAACACATTTCTTCGGTCAAAATTAGTGATTTCCTAAAACTTAATTATATTTGTAATTATTTAAAGCCGTTGTCTTTACTTGAGGGTAATAACCTTTAAGAGAGCATTTTCTCTTAAATCCGGTAGTCTTTACCTCTTTTCGTATAAAATTCAATCTTATGACAAATACAAAGAATATTGAGTGTCTTAGTGAAAAGATGCTCCATAGCTATCTTCTAGATGAAGATGAAGGGCTAGGTACAAGTAGCATCAAAAACCACCTAAAACAATGTAGTCAGTGCCGAAGCGTGTACCAAAGTTTAAAAGAAGTAGGTCAGGAAGTTAGATCAATGGTGGTACAAAAGACAACCTCTCCAAAATCTATCCGAAATATTTCAAAATATGAGCTTTTTGAAAGTATTGGCAAGGGTGGAATGGGTGAAG
>JADGBV010000483.1 GCA_015231345.1 Planctomycetota bacterium | reverse complement strand
CAGGCGCTTATTTTGAGTATCGCTGGGATAATATCAATGCCTTTCCAAAGAATAACCCTAAGCAGAAAAGACTCTACTTAGGCAATTCAAAATTTGGTTACCAGCCATTATTCAAGAGCCAGAATTACGGCGCCGCGCTTAATGAAGGGATATCTTTACAAAATCAAAATATTACCGCAACTATTGGAGGAAAGAACAAGCGTGCACTCATTCTTTATCAATTACCGAGCCCCTATGTTTATTGCAAAGCTAGTCTTGAATTTCAACTTGTAAGACTTAACCCCAAAGCTCAATGCCTCATTTTGGCTGGACCAAACTCACAGAAACTTCATCCACTTTGGCAAAGTCAAAAGAGTGGTCAGGTAGAGAAAGCTCTTGTAGATTTAGAGCCTATTTTGGCAATGGACGAATATGGGCCTAAACACAATATTATTTTCGCTTTACATGTGAGTATGGCAAAAGGGCAAAGCAAAACCGATACAAATCCGGATGCATTGCTTCAAAGTATTCGATTTGATAGTCATGTCATGACTTCTCCAGCCATGCTGCCTACTCTCAAGCTAGGCAATAATAAAGTGAAGTTCAGTGCTGAAGGTAAGGTTAAAGTCAAGTTAGTCCATAGCTGGAAAGAAAGCGATGAAGTCAAAATACCTGCTACTCCACAAGTACTAGAAAGCCCCGTGAAAGGAGAGAGTCTTCGGAGTAGTCTGGTGAAATATTCTTGGCAAGAAGGAGAGAATATGGAATCTTACCACCTTCAAGTGAGTTTGGATCCAGAATTCCGTTGGCCATACCGCCCCAACCTCGACGTTATCGTCAGTGGCAATTCCTATAAAGTGCCATTTCGAGGGATTTACTCACCTAAGCACTCTTATTATTGGCGCATCAAGCAAAAATCTATTGATGGGGTCTGGAGTGATTGGAGTCAAAGTGAAACTTTTCAATGGCAAGGGCCATCAGTTGTGAAGGAGCTGGAGTTAACCAATAATAACGGATATGTCTTGCTGAAATGGAGGCCTCCAGTCAATGGTTCTAAGGCTATTAAATATAGAGTCTTCGGCAGTGATATGAAAGGTTTCTCTCCCATCTATAAAGAAACCCCAGAGATGGTAAAAAATGGTGAAGTCGTTAACTTACTTGGTGAGACCAGTGAAACGAGCATGCTTGTTGCCGGTTACCAAGCACAAAGATCAAGACCTAAAGGCGTCATCAATCAAAACGTCTTAAATCGCTGCCACTATAGAGTTGTAGCTATTGATGATATGGGTGTGGAAAGTGGCCCCAGTCATTATGTCAGTATAGCAAGGCCCTTTTTGTTGAGCCAGCCGAATTTAAAGTTTAAGCGAGGTCAAAATAATCAAGGTCGATTACTGGGGCTTGCGAGTCGTGGAGATTTGCAGGGAAGAATGTCAGGTGCAGGTTTTTGGGATGAGGAACAAGTGAAGTTTAAAGCAGTGAATGCACCTGCCTGGTTTCGTTTGGCACCCACGGGTGATTATATGGCGGCTCCGCCTGTGACACAAAAGGGTAGGGTAACAGTAAAAGTGCAAATGACGAATTACACGAAAAAGAAAACACAAAAGGATGTTTTTGCTAAAGACTTGCCTGACTTAACTAAGGATGTGGTTTTGTCTCTGGAGTTTGAGTGATGAGTATTATTTAAAAGTGATTGTGCCTTATAAGCTTACTTAAATAATTCAGGTCCAATACGAATCCATTCTTCATCATTTTTCGTGATAACTGTTTCTCTAAAAGGACCTGAAAAATCAATAATAAGCTCTTCTGCTTCATTTTGCTCAATCTTCAAACTATCACTAGATTTCAATACTTTAAATTTAGCATTCTTTTCCATATCAGTGGTGAAGAAAATTTTAGCATCCTTAAACTCACTATCAACGAGAGAGTCATTTTGCACAAAACTGCCTTCATATCTCGCTTTAAGAGTTGAAAAGGAATAGTTTCCCCCACTATTACTAAATTTGCCGACAAAGTTTTTTCCTTCAGCATTTAAAACGGCAGGTTGAGTGAAATCATCATACTCTTTGAGCAACCAGGCCATTCCTTTCAAAGTGTTCAAATCCAAGCGGAGCTCTTCAATTTGTAAATCTAAGCCTTCGTCTTTATTGGCGATTTTAAGGTTGCTTATGACGATCTTATCAAGTAAAAGGCCTGTTTTAACCTCATAACTGGCGTCTACATTGAAGTTTTTAATGTATGCTGAAATGAGTTTATCGGCATTGAGATTAATTTCTTGAGAAACTTGATTATGTAAATAGGCTCCACCGGCAACAATTGCAAGAATGATCAGAAGTAAAATTGGGCGTAGAATGCTCTTCTTTTTCTGCTTCACATCAGGTGAGTTATCATTTCTATCTTCAGAGTCAGAATCACCTTTATTTCTTCTCGCTGAAGCTTTGCTGCGGGTCGAAACGCCTGGCACTTTTTTTCGCGCTGATTTTCCTGGCATTTTACTTCTTGCCGAAACTCCAGGCCGTTTATTTCGGGCAGATATACCTCCCAGTTTCTTTTTTCGACCACTATTTGTATTCTCTGGCTTTTCAGTGTTCGCTGCAGAACTAGTTTCTGGGCTTTCCTCAGATGGGCTGTTAGGTGCAGCTTCGGCCTTAGCCTCTAGCTTTTTAAGGTATGCAGGCAGTTTTTTTGTTTCATGCCATGACTTACCGTTGTCTAATGAAAATTCATCAGTAATTTTGATTTTTTGTTGAGCAATAAGCTTCTTGATTTGAGGAAGGCTGAAAGGGCCATGAGTATATTGAGCGCCTGATCGTCGAATAATGAATTTTGCCATTCTAGTTTACTCACGTTAAATAAGCGTATTTTATGTG
>JADGBV010000482.1 GCA_015231345.1 Planctomycetota bacterium | reverse complement strand
GTATACCCACTATGCAGTGAGCACATTAAGGTTTTGCTGTCAAAAAAATAAAGCTTAAGGGAGGGGCGAATATTTACTTTGGTTTTTTTGTAAGGTATTGAAATAAAGAAGTTTAATGAGAGATGTTGCCATGCAAATAAAATGATAATTTGGCTAATGACTCATTTAAAAGAGTTTAGCGTGTTTCTTTTGACTTCAAAATAATGATTGTAAATTGATGATTTTTTTTAACATGATAATGTTAACAAACCACCCACTGGAGACAATGAAAACAGGGGCAGAGCAATCCTTCGAACAATTATGGCTTAAAGCTCAGCCTGTGGTCTTTAGTTTTATTCGCAGTATGATCTTTGACCCACACCAAGCTGAGGATGTGCTTCAAGAAGTATCGACGATTTGCTTCCAGAAATACGAAAGTTTTGACCCAGATAGACCTTTTGTTCCTTGGGCTATGGGGGTGAGTAAAAATGTGATTCTTAATCATCGCCGAAAATATGCGCGTAATAAAGTGATTTTGAATGAAGAGGTCTTAGATGCTGTCGCCGATGCTCATACAGAAGTTGCTGAAAACAATGATGATCAAGCCGATCATTTAAAGCTTTGTATGGAAAAAGTTGAAGGTCGAGCTAAAACGATGTTGGAGATGAGGTATATCGATAATTTGAAGCCAAAAGATATCGCTCAGGAAATGAATTTATCCTCCCCTGCAGTACGAGTCGCCCTGGGACGGGTGCGCCAATCTCTTAAAAATTGCATAGAAGCTAAACAGAAAAATTCATAAGTCTTTCTGCCCATAAATGGCAGATCATCTCCCCTAGGGGCCACCTTGCTAGAATTATGAAATAAAATAAAAAACCTGTTACGTTTTCCATTTCTAGGCAAAGACTAGATATAAGCATTCGTTATGGAATAAAATGTACCAGGACTTAAATCAAACAACTGACGAGAGAAGAAGATACCAGTTCGACACTCCAACTCTCACATCTCATTCAAAAGGTAAATTCAAAAAGGTACAGGCTGCTAAGCCAACTCCGCCTCCAGTTCATCATTCGGAATATATGAGTTATGAAGAATATGAAAAATTATCCCGCAAGAAGAAAGTTAAAAATATTACGCTTAAGCCGAATTGTGCTAAAGTAAAGAAAGAAGAAGTCGTGCCTCCAGTGGCGGTTAGAGTAAAACCCCAAGTTAATAAAAGTAAGAGCAAAAAAACTGATGTGAGTTCTGGGCGTTTGAAAAAAGTGACCGCAGCTAAAACCCATAAAGGGGATTCACTATATTATATGATGAGTGCTGGCCTAGGATTAGTTTTCGTGAGTTTGTGTATGTTTGTGCTTGCTTATACAAGAATGTTTTGATTAAGAGAAGAGCATTCCGGCTCACTAACGGTAGATCTTTGTCCAATCGGGCCGTTCAGAATAGTGGGGGATGCTCTTTGAGTAATCGAATAGGGGGCTCTGCCCGGAAGCTATTGGGCTGGGATGAGGGAAAGCCGAAATCCAATATTGTACCCAGAGTGGTCGGAAGATAAATAGCCGCGACCTGCTGACCGTGCGTTTTCATAGTCAACTTGCCAGTTCCCACCGCGCACAATACGACTGCTGCCTGAGTTTGGGCCAACAGGGTCCGTGTTGAAAGTCGTATAGTCGTTTACATGCCAATCACGGCACCATTCTACGATATTACCATGCATATCGAAGAGGCCCCATGGGTTTGGAAGTTTACTTCCGACTTCATGGGATTGAGCTGAAGAATTATTGCTGCTCCATAAATAGTCACTATTATAGCCGCTCCCATAACTGAAAGCACTAGTCGTGCCAGATCTGCACGCATACTCCCACTGTGCTTCACTAGGAAGGTCAAATGATAACCCTGTTTTTGAAATCAGCTGACCAATAAAAGAAATAGTGTTGGCGGATCCACCTAGGCTTCCATCAAATGTGCCACCGCGAATATCGTCCCAGCTTACTTTTTCTACAGGAAGAGTGTTGCCTGAGAAATTACTTGGAGTGTTATTCAGGATGTTTTTCCATTGAGTTTGAGTAATTTCAAAGACGGCCATAAAGTAGTCCTGTGTTAATGTGACAGGGTGCTGGGTTTCTCGGCTACTGAATCGTCCCGGCTCACTTACCGGTGATCCCATTGTAAAGGCCCCCGCTGGAATGCGCTTCAAGGCGATCTTATCTGTTTTGTACTGTAGGTTGCCTGTTCCAGTAAAATCAGTTAATGAAAGATTAGCGATGCTTACCGGGTAACTCTCAGCTGAATACCCGGAGCCAATATCTAGGATTAAGTAGTCACCTCCTGTGCCTGATGGAACAGTGGAAAGAGGTAGGCTGAGAGAGCTAGGGCTACCATTCTTATTGGATCGAATTGCTGTGTAAACCGAGGTTCCATTGGTGAGGCCTGTAATGACGTAAGTGTTTCCGGTCACGGTAATATTGTTGGCACTTGAGGTTAAGTTAGCATTAGAATGTTCACTCCAGAAAATTGTTACATTATCTGAACCTGTTACAGCATTCCAAGCGGCGGCTACCATAGAGTTTCCTGAAGTCAAGGTTAGGCCTATTGGAGCAGGACCTATTGTAGGGGTTGCGTTTGCTTCAGAAGAGATTGTGCTATTCCCAGCAGGATTTTCTGCGGTAACCACATAGAAATACTGTGTGCCGTTGGTTAAGCTACTGTGGATAGTGCTATTGCCAGAACTAACAGAAATAGGATTGCCGTTAGCTGTTGAAACGCCGGTAGAAGTTCTCCAACAAACTGTGTAAACTGTGGCGCCAGTCACTTCGTTCCAGCCTATGGTCACCTGACTACCATCGGCAACAGCGGAAACACCACTTGGAGTCACC
>JADGBV010000481.1 GCA_015231345.1 Planctomycetota bacterium | reverse complement strand
GAATGACCTCAAGGAAGAGATTGGTTCCCAAGGTATTGTTTCAGAAGTTCTGAATGGAAAGCGGAAGATCAACCTCAAAATGGCAAAAGCATTGGCAGCTCGTTTCAATACCTCCATTGAAGTCTTCATATAAATGAGGATTATCAAAACCTCCCGTCTTGGAGAGTTCATAAAAAATCACCCTGATGCCAAAGAGGGATTGCTCGTCTGGAAGAAGCTCGTCGAATCTCGAGACTTCAAAACCTTACATGACCTTAGCCAAACAATTAATTCTGTTGATATGGCTGGGAAGTATCATATTTTCAATATCAAGGGTAATGATTACCGATTGATAACGGCAGTTCACTATAATACGGGCCTCATATTTATTCGTGATTTTCAGAGCCATGCCAAATACAGCAAGCAATCATATCAGAGCAAGATCGATGGGGGGAAACTGTAGACGGTAAGGGTGGGCTTGGATTTGCTCTTAAGTTAACACTGTGAATGACTTTAGAACCTCCATATTTGGACTGAATATAGATGGAGTAAAGAATTGCATCATTAAACTCTTTCTTTTCAAGTCATCGAAATGTCCCGACGCTACAACTCTTATATTTTTCTCTGGATATTTATTCAGGTAGCTTCTATCTGTATCACTATTACCGTTGGCATGAATCACTTTGCTCGTGGCATACACTCCGATAGTTCAGGAATAATGTTGCTTCTGACAGGAATATTCTTGCTTCTTTTTGTAAAAAACACTTCTGATTACTTTGGTGTACTAAAAGATCTTCGTGATGTGGATAGTGTCATAAAAGAAGTAGCGGAAATAAGCGAAGAAGATAGAGAATCCAACTCTCATTCATTGACGATTGTGCCAATAGGCATGGTCCGAAAATGTATGGAAAGCTTCAACGCTCAGGTATTGACACGTCATATAGGTTCAATAGATTTAGATAAACCTCTTGAACCCTGGGTATGGAATCTTGAACGAAGATATGAATTTATGCGGCATGGTGCTAGCGTCATTGTTACTCTGGGGCTAATTGGCACCATGGCTGGTTTGATAATGACTATCGGAGGACTTGAAGGGGTAATGATGACTCTAGGAGGAGAAAAGGGAACGGATGAATTGATTAGGGGAGTTTCTAAGACTTTGGGTGGTATGAGTACTGCATTTTATACGACCTTATTTGGAGCGATTCTCGGTGGTGCCTATCTTAAGACCATGGGGCTCATTACTTATCTTGCCGGCATGCAGGGTGTGTATGCGATATCACATCATATGCAATCTACATTAATGCCTCGTTTGAAAAGAACAATGCCACCGGAATTGACAGAACAGCATTTAAAAGCCATGTTGCAGAAAATGGACACACTTATCAAACGTTTAGAGGATAAAAAGGATGATTAAATTATGCCATCATAACCAATCCCAGGTATTCATATAATTTATGATCAGCAAGGATGATGACTCTATTTATGAGCCTCTGAGCGATATGTCTCTTGGCGCGCTGGGTATGTTTGTCTTTTTGATGTTAACTTTACTTATTCTTCAGAGAGGTGTTGGCAGTAAAAAAGAATATTACCAAAAGGAAATTCAGAAGCTACACTCTTCTATCAGTGAACTCCAGAGTAAACAAAGCAAAGGCAAGAAGACTGAAAAAGAATCAGTATCTCCACCACCACTCCTTGGAAAGGTAATCAAGAGTGAGGAAAATAGGAAAAAATGGATCGAAGTACTTAGAACTATGCAAGAACTAGAAAAGCTGGAAAACCTAAGGGATATTAAAAAAAATACTGGTCTTACAGAAGGAGTAGCCCATGTTACATACAAGGCATCTCCAGATTCTCATTTCGGAAAAGCGGAAGAAAACATCATCCTCGATGCAATCGCCTTTTCACCTGATGAATTTCACGAATTACTGTCAAGTTTTCATAGTTCATCTAGTCTTAGGAAACGTGGGACAGCTTTTTTTGCAGAGTGCACTGATGCATCCATCCCAAATTGGCTCGAAAGTTACTTTGACAAATGGGGATGGGATGATGTCGATATTCCACTGAAATGAAGAAGAAAAAGAAGCTATTCTCTTTTGGCAACGGCGATAATAGTCAATTCATCTGCCTTACGGATCTATCCTTGACCACATTGATGATCTTCGTTACTTTTACCCTCACTATTCTGATATGTGTTCATAGCAGTGCAGACTCTAATGTTCTCAAGGATATCGAGAAACTGAATGATTCTAGAAATGAATACGGTCACCTGATAGAGGTTTTAGAAAATATCCAAAGTACTTCATATGAAGAGGAACTCAAGAATCGCAGCCTTCTGTATCAGAGCGCTGACCCCAATAAGGATTTTTTTACTTCTTTTGCCCCTGAAAGCGATGAAGCCAAAATGCAATCAGAAGCTTTACAGAATTTACAGGCTACTCTCGAGGA
This sequence comes from Planctomycetota bacterium, assembly GCA_015231345.1. Classification (GTDB taxonomy): domain Bacteria; phylum Planctomycetota; class JADGBV01; order JADGBV01; family JADGBV01; genus JADGBV01. Next base: position 425 of record JADGBV010000481.1, on the reverse strand, counting down.
GGTAAGGCAACAAGAAAAGTTTTTCATTTCCACTACAGATAGTGAGCCTCCTATTTCAGATGAAGCCATTCTAAGCAAAACCCTCAGCCGTATGGAATCCAAATTGAAACAACAACTTGAATCAGAAACTCAAGATATTATTCGTCATAATCAGTACCTAAACAGGCACCACTTGAAACCGACATGGACAATATATTTCCTCAAAAATGGGGATATACTCAAAGCCTCGTTCAGCGCTGACCCCAAAAGAACATACAGCCTAGATGAGCTTGGAGCAATTCTCGAATGCATCAAACGGGGTGATGGGATCCGAATTAAAGCTCATGGCTATGAAGCACTTGACCTTATGGATCAATGCCGAGTTGATGACCTATTTACACAAGCGGGGTGGCCTTTGCAGTGCCTTCAATTCAAAAGACCTGAGC
>JADGBV010000480.1 GCA_015231345.1 Planctomycetota bacterium | reverse complement strand
GACGTTTCATGGAGATTTGTGAGGCGAGGAAAACTTCACCTAGGCCACCTGAACCTATTTTTTTAACGAGGCGAAAACCAGCGGAATCACTTTAGAGTGGGATGGATCCATCACACGAGGGCTCAATTACTATACGGGAACCATTTTCGAATCCCTACTCGAAGAAGCCCCCGAACTCGGGTCCATTTGTAGCGGTGGCCGCTATAATGATCTATGTGGCCGTTTCTCTAAGAGCAATCTGCCTGGCGTTGGTATATCACTAGGGCTAACCCGTTTACTCTCACATCTTTTCAATCAAAAATCAGGTAAAATCACTGGAGCTCATTCGCCCTCCCGCATTCTCATGATTGCTATGAACGAAGAGCAAATCATTGAGCTGAAAGATGTCTGCCAACAAATCCGCGAATCAGGGACTAATATTGAGCTTTCAGCATGTGGAAAATTGAAGAAGCTCATGAACTACGCCAACAAAAAAGGCATATCCTACGTCATTATACCCAATGATGACGAGAGCTATGAACTTAAGAATATGGAAAGCGGCGAGCAGCAGAAGCTAAGCAAAGAAGAATTAGTTATTTCTTGCAAAGGCTTATAACTCGACAGAGGATTCCACGCGTGAGAATAGTCTTATTCACTTTAGCGCTTTTCCCTTTTTTAGTTTTCGCTGAAGCAACTCCTGAGGCTCAAGCAACTTTGCCTCTCATCCATAAAAGCCAGTTTGCGCTCTTAAGTCACGAGCCAATCAAAGATCCCAAGCATTATCAAGACGCACGTCAGGAGTTATACGAAGCATACAGTTTAAGAGTTGTGCGAGGACTGTACCGCCACACTGGCTTAGACCTTGAAGATGCACCGCTTAATTTTCTTTACTCATTAAGCTTATTATTAGCCTTAGCAGCTTGCGTCTTAACTCTCAAAAACAGAAAGCTAAGCTACCTACTACCAGCGATATTCTTAGCAGGAGCCTTTTTCTTAATCTTCAATATAAAGTACGATCTATACAAACTCGAAAGTTTTGACCATCGCGCTCCCCTAAAAGCCCAAAAATTGATCGACGCCTTTGCCGCAAAAGGCCAGAAACTTCATTATTTCTATCGCTGGCAAGATTTCCAAGCTCAATGGCAAAAGGGGCTTAACCAAGGCACACAAGAGTTTGCTGGCCTTATCTGGTTCAGCATTCCTCATGACTTCCAGGAGAATAACTTAGAGCAATGGCTAAAGACTCATGCAGGAAATCCCTTCACGCATTTCTGCCTAGGAGGGCAACTTCCCGCCGGATTACAAAAGATCTCTTTCACTGAGCAAAAGCCTACTCTAGACTGGAGCCCGTCTTCTACGACAAGCATTCACGAAAAGGCCACAGCCTACGAAAGGTGGTCTGAGTGGCAAGGGGGGCAACATAAAAGCGAAATCAGGATTCATCAATTAGGCCAGCAGAAAGTCTTATATGCCGTACCAGATATCTCGGATATTAAGTTAACCCAAAGCATTGAAGACGAACTTAACCATCATCACAAGCAAGGAAGCTTTGTGACTCCAAATCTAAGGCATTGCGCCATTCTCAGAATGGATGACCCTGGAGCGGCACAAAATGCTTACCACGAACGTTGGCTTCACCCGGAGCTTACCCATAAAGAATGGTCAAATCTAGAACAAGCACTCTTGGATTCCTCAGCCACCTTAAGCGTTGGCTATACGCCAGCATGGGTGGATGATGGCAATGAGCAAAAAGGTATTTTAGAAGTCAATGGCAAGACAATAGATAAAAGAAATCCCGGGCAGCATTATCCCTCACATACAGTACGCTACTACAGTCATGAACTAAAAGTGTGGTACGAGCTTCAGGCTCAATATGAGTTCTTAAAAAACTCCAAAGCCATTGAATGCGAACTCCATGGATTCTCGCATATCACCCCCGAAACAGAACAATGGCTTAGCTCGGCTGACAAATACTCCAATTTCGATTGGTACCGCGAGTTTCTCAGCACTGAACATAGACCCTTTACGCAGCGTAGCGCTGCCGTACAAAGCGATCTCATGACGCTAGGCATGGCATGGTTTTCTGAGGCATTCAATCAGAAGCCTATCGTTTTCATCCCCCCTGGACACAAGATATCTTGGGATACTTGTCATTTAGCTGGACTCTCTGGACTTTCTATGCTGAGTGATAGTGGCATCGCTTTCCTCCAAGAAGATGGAGCTTGGCAAAGATGCCAGAGCATCCGCACTTACGATTTATGGGAGGCCAATAAAGAGCAGACTCAGCCGGCCTTAGAACTAGGCATTCCGCCCGTCTTACTTTTTCACGACATTGACATCTCTAAGCATAATGAAGGCTGGCTTGCGCAAGAACTCTCGGCATGGCAGAAAAGCGGCGTGCAAAAATTCATCAGTCTGCGCCAGCTCCTTTTCACCCTCACTTATCTACCTGCTATAAGCACTGATTATAACTCTCAGGAAATCACCTTATCTTTTCCTGATTATTCTCTCCCTACTGACAAGCAGCAATTTTATGACACCATCACTTTTCATCTCTCAATGCCTGCAGGCTATGAAATCATCAGTCTCCCAGAAAACTTGAGCCTAGAAGCGCCCAGGCATGGAGAGAATCGACCTGCATTATATAAATATCATGCCGTAAATGAAAAAGCGCATCAGCTCAAGTTGAAAGTCAAAAAGAAAAACTCATGATTCCAAAGGAAATAATAGAGAATTTTTCTTCACAGTGGCATATTATTGACACCAATGGATGCGAAGCCAAAGAGCTTGATTCACTCATCCCAAAGCATAAATCTTCTATTCTTTTGCATTTTGATTCCGTTGCCTCAACAAGTGACTACGCCAAAGAAATCCCTTTTCA
>JADGBV010000047.1 GCA_015231345.1 Planctomycetota bacterium | reverse complement strand
CTAGAACAGCTAGCAGTGCCACAGAGACCAATAATTCGATCAAACTGAAATGTGTTGGAATTAAAAGCTTAAAGTCGGAAAATGTTTTAAATTTATCATGAGGTGAGAATGAAAAATACATCGATCTACTTAGTGTTAACAGTTTGGCTTTCCTTGACGTGTTTTGCCACACCCCGGGAAATCGGAACCGTCAAAGCCACAAAAGGAGGAGTTTATCATGTGTATCACGACGACAGTTTTTCTCCCGGAATTCTGGAGATTAGAAACCAAAAACAAAGAACCATCGGGTACTACCGAGTCATCGACGCGCCGTCTCGTATTGTGAAAGACACCATCATTTTTGATAAATACGCTGATGTCGATGGGAATAAAATTGTTTTTGAAAGAGATCCTCCTCGTGAAATAGAGCTGGATACAGCTCAGGTAGTGATGCAACCCGGTCGACCGCCCCTCCAAGAAAAAAAGTATATTGACCCTACGGTGAGAGTCGAGCCGAACCCCAACTTAGAGAAGGTAGCTCGGCAAAGAATTAAATCTCGATCTTGGGTTAGAATTGTGGAAAATTTTAATTTGAATTGGATATTTGCATTGGGCGACGAAAACAAAGGAGAGGAACCCGGTGACATCTCACCTAGCCGGTGGAGAAAAGTCACTTTGCCCCACGATTGGAGCATCGAACATGAAGTCCATGAGAATTACAAGACCGGCAGTAGTGGGGGCTTTGTAAAAACAGGGTTAGGATGGTACCTCAAGACCTTTGATATCCCTAAGCACTGGAAAGACCGTAGAGTTTTCGTTGAATTCGACGGAGTATTCATGAGGTCCGACGTTTGGCTCAATGGTCATTGGTTAGGGCACCGTCCCTATGGTTTTAGTTCATTCCGTTATGACTTGACACCCTACCTCAAGGCAGAAGGTAATAAGATGGAAGTTCGAGTTGATAATTCTCAACAAAGAAGTGCCCGTTGGTATACAGGGTCAGGAATCTACCGAGATGTACAGCTAATCATCACCGACCCCGTTCATATCTCACGTCATGGCACCTATGTTAAGTCACAGACCGATGGTACGGTTAAAGTAGAAACACGTATCATCAACACTGCCCTAAAAGAAGCGAGCGTTGAACTAAAAACTTCCATTGGAACGGTATCAGAAAAAAGTCGTGAACGCATCAAACCAGGGGAGGAGAAAGTCTTTGTTCAGAACTTAAAAGTGAACTCTCCACTATTATGGAGTCCTACAAATCCTAAACTCTATACCATAGAATCCCGTCTCAAAATTGGTAGTCAATTAGTAGACCAAAAGACGACAAGTTTTGGATTCCGTAAGATTGAATTCCATGCCGATAAAGGTCTATTTGTTAATGGAATTTCCACAAATATTAAAGGAGTATGTATCCATGAGGATGGCGGTGCTATTGTGGGTGGCGCAGCGTCAGTGGACATTTGGGAAAGACGCTTTAACATCCTGAAAGAGATGGGGTGTAACGCCGTGCGACTGTCTCACAATCCATTCTTCAAAGGGTTCTATGACTTATCTGACCGCCTTGGGATCTTAGTTATCGATGAAGCTTTTGATGAGTGGCGAGTCGGTAAACGCGAACATACCTATTACAAATATTTTAATGAATGGGCTGAGAGAGACCTGAAGGATATGATCATCAGAAACCGCAACCACCCTTCTATCATCGCTTGGAGCCTAGGCAATGAGATCCGAGACAGCCACGAAAAACACGGCAAGAAAACGGTCGACTGGCTCATCAAAATCACCCGTAGTTTAGACGACCGTCCCATCACAATGGGGCTTAATCACCCTCAGAAAGCCAACGAATATGGCATTGCCAATGCCTTGGATTGGGTGGGCTACAACTTTGCCCACAGAAAAGACACATATGGAAAAGAAAGAAAGGCCTATCCCCATCGTAAAATTTACGGCTCAGAAACAACCCACTCGTTCCAAACTCGCGGCGTTTACAAGACTCAAACCTTTCGCAATAACACGAAGCAACAACCTCACTTGACCAAAAAAGAGATCTTTAACTTTGATTATAATTATCGATCTTCTTACGACACAGCCTTTGTCGAGCATCACAATCGCTTTACCTTAAAATACGACCGAGACAACGAGTGGATGGCAGGAGAATTTCGTTGGACGGGGATCGATTATTTGGGAGAATCAGGTCCATGGCCTTCTCGCTACAAAGATTTTGGAATCATCGACATGTGCGGATTCCCCAAAGACACTTACTACCTTTATCAAAGTGTATGGTCCGACACAACGGTTCTTCACGTCCTGCCTCACTGGAATTGGCCTGGCATGGATGGCGTTGAAATTCCCGTTTGGATTTATGCTAACAATTGTGACCAGGTAGAGCTGTTTCAAGATGGCAAATCCTTAGGCCGAAAAAGATTCAAAGATGATGAACTATATGCAAACTGGATGGTCACCTACCGCCCCGGTGAGATCAAAGCGCTGAGTTACCGAGGTGGTAAAGTAGTAAAGGAGAGGATCATTCAGACCACGGGAAAACCTGCTCAAATAGAACTCACTCTAGACAAGAAAAACATCGATGCCAACGGTAGAGATATGGTGCACGCGAGGGTCAGAATACTCGATGCACAAGGTCGATTCGTCCCAAATTCTAGCAATAGGGTCAACTTTAAAGTGGAAGGTCCAGCTGAATACTTGGGAGCCGACAATGGCGACCCTCTCGATCACGACTTAGGATCCTCTAATCACCGAAAAGTCTTTCATGGCATGGCCCTAGGTTTGATCCAATCTGGATTTGATCAAGGAACTGTGACCATACAAGTTAGCTCAGAAGGTTTAAAAGGGGCCCAAACCCAGTTCTCCATCAAAGGTAAAGCGCCAGTGATTTTTCACCAGAGTTCGACTCCAGCGGGACTAAGTCGAAAAATATCTCAGTTTGAAAAAGATCTCAACATTCCAAAAGCAGCTCCCGTTGACTACAGAGCCAAGAAGAAACCCGTCAAAAAGAAGAAGTAGCATCGGTGTCCTGATATTATTGTCGTAGGCGTCTCGAGTCATTTCAATAAACAACCTCCGCCTGCCGCATCGGCACCTTCATAACCTTTAATAGTCTTGAATGAATAGTTGATGCCGTCGTTCGTAAGCAGAAGTAATGCTCATAGAAATAACAAATGTTTTGGGAATGAAAAGGAAGCTAGGGCTAAGTGAGAATTTATCAAGAGCTGAAATCTTATTTGATCAAATTTGATCATTCTCTGCCGATTTTGGTTATTAGCCTACCTGGTACTGGAAATCCGCCATTTTTTCATTGATGAAGTACCATGAATATCGGGTTTATCCAGGAATTCGAGAGAATCTTTGGGTGCCTGATTATGGCATCGGAAAATTTACCGAAGTTAGCCTTGCAGCCTACATATGGGTGAATAATTATTAAAAATTCCTGCTCAATCACAAAATCATATAACCCTTGATCACATTTTTTGAGGAATTATTGCGGTTTTATCTTATTACTAGTTTGTACATCAAAATTCACACAAATGGAGAAATTATGACCCGCCCTCAATCCCAAATAACTTTCACTCAAGCCCCACACATACAAACTAGGTCCCAGCGGGTCTCCAACCATTTGTTGTATTTATTTACTGCGTTTATATTCACCGTGGCGCTTCAAACTCACGCCGAGTCTTTGCCGAAGATCATCAGCGACCCTTCTGTTCAAGAGAAGCATTTCTTGCCGAATTTCTCATATGCAGGTTTTTCGAACGGAGAGAAACTTCCTGAAACCCAAGGCTGGAAAACAGTAGACGTCGGCGAGCATGGTATTATTGCCAATGACGGCCGTGACGACAGCAAAGCACTTATAGCTCTGCTCGAGAAACACGAGAACTCAGATAAACCAGTGGTTATCCAGTTTAAGCCGGGACAGTACATCATTTCATCCATTATTTATATCGGACGAAGCAACATCGTGTTGCGTGGTGCTGGCAGTGGCCTTGGCGGTACTGTATTTTATTTCCCTCGTCCACTTCTCTATGTTCCAGATCCTCCCGAACTGAAGGAATTAAACGAATATCTGGTGAGCCTTAAGAAAATTCAAAAGCAGAAAAGTGACAACATCTATATCCCTTTCTCTAGCTGGTCGTGGTCGGGCGGTTTTTTCTGGACTCGGGTTAAAGGGCAGCGCGTTAAAAACTATCTCGAGAAGTATAACGATAACTCAAATATTCTCACTCATGCAACAAAAGGTAAGCAGAATGGCCTGACTCTTGAGGTCAAAGATAGTTCAAAGATAAACATTGGCGATATCGTTGAGATTAAATGGCTCAGCTCTCAAGGCCAAGAAGGGGAGTTCCTGAAAGAGCTTTATCCGGAGAAAATAAATAAAATCGGTTGCTATCACTGGACTATTCCAGATTTGGAGTTGGCGAGACAACCGGTTAAGGTGACGGCTATTGATGGGAACACTCTAACTATCTACTCGCCACTTCTACACAATATCATACCAGAAAGAAAAGTTACTGTTACATCTTGGGCTCACCTTAATCACGTCGGTCTTGAACACTTTAGCATCAAGTTCCCTTATGCTGAACCCGTGGCTCACCACTGTGAACAAGGATTCAACGGGATCTACTTAACCCGCGTTTATGACAGCTGGGTAGACGATGTACGTATCGAAAATGCTGATAGTGGTATTCTTACGGAGGAGATCGCCAACGTAAGCATTAATAATGTAAAAACAGAGGGGAAAAAATTAGCCCATTATACCGTTCAAATGGGCTGTGCTCACAATACTTTGGTGAGAAATCTAAAAGTCTACAATAAAGCGCTCCATCCGCTCAGCTTCAATACCTATGCAACGAAAAGCGTCTACCAATGCAGTCATGTGGAGTGTGATCCTATTCTCGATCAGCATTCCGGAGTTAACCAGCAAAACCTTTTTGACGATCTAACCCTTGTAGTGACTCCGGATGAAAACCGAAGCTACAACCTTTTTAAAGGGGGAGGAGCTAGTTATTGGAAACCATCCCACGGTGCGTATAGCACATTCTGGAACATCAACGTAAACTTTACAAACGGACATGACAGCACTGAGCCAGTTGTGCTAAAAGGTATGACTGACGGACCACGCGCACGCCTCATAGGAATCCACGGAAACCATCCCGTTAAAATCAAGTATGAACCAGCTCCCTACATCGAAAAAACGAATGTTGAACTATCAGAAGTGCCATCGTTGTACAAGTACCAACTTAAACAACGACTTCAAAGCAAGTAAAGGCTGTCTCATCTGAGCTCCCCGGGCCCCAATCGTTGTTGATTTCAGAGCAGTATATTCAGTTGTATTATTGAATCATGAGCACACACGATCAACTATCTTGGCTGGTGCTCCAATAAATCCAGGAGACGAATTGGCAATGCTACGAGATCCATAAGGATCGTAGAGTTCACTTATTCAAATAAGTAAACCTTACGGCAAATCATAGTTTAATTACGCGCATAAAAGAAACAACAGCGTTGTCTTTTTCTCCCTCAACCGTGATATCATAGTCCATATTTTTAGCTTTCGCTATAAAGCCTTCAACAAAAACTGTTGCCGTCTTGAGTTTGCCTGAATTGGTCAAGGGAATGGCTTTAGACTTAGAACCGTCTTGGGTTTGAAAATTTAATTTGAGCTCTGATACTCCACAATCAAAATAGGTTATTTTGATTGCCACATCACGAGGTTTACTATCCAACCAGCGATCATCTACTGCGAAACCAATCTTCTTACCAGAGCGAGCAATATAATCATACTCCCTATTTTTCTGTACCATCCACATTTTTATGGGATGAGTGATTTTGACCGTCGGCGAGGTCTCGGCGCCTTTATTGTCGCGTTGATACAACCACCGTTCAAAATTCTTCGCTGGGACACCTTCTTCTCTGATTTCCTTTGGAGCTTTGCCACCATATATTTTTTTATAATAGTTCGCGCTCAAATAACTTTCTCGAAGAGCACACCATATATCTGGAGAATCTTCAATCGTGCGACCAAGACTCTGCCCTACCCAGACATATTGCTCTGGCAGAAGGGCAAAGGGATTATTTAGCACATAGGTACAACGCATCTGTAATAAACGAAGATTTGCTGTAAAATAGCGGTAGGCAAAACTATCGGTTGTTTTGCCAAAGCGAAAATCCCTTTTAGCTGTTGCCCAAGACGATTCATACTCCTCATTCTCCTCCCCGTGAAAAGAATTATTGGCGATAACAAGGGCAGAATCATCGAGCCACAAATAGCCATCTTTATCGAGAGTCTGACCCACAATTTTATCTGGAAGCGTATACAAATACATCTCAACAAATCCACGTCGGACCCCGAAACCGAGTTTAAAGCCATAGTTTGATTGCCCCCCCATAAAGACCTTATGTTCAATACCTTTGAATGCTTTAGCCCAGGCATCTAAACGTTCGATAACATGGGGGAATTTATCGGGATCTTCACCATGGGGGCCAATCCCTTCGTCACCATTTGACGGAGAAGCATAACCAACAAAGGCCCCTTTAAGAATATCCATTTTAGGAATACCACTTTTGCCGAGGGCACCGACAAGTTTTAAATACCGTTTGTGGAACTCGGGGTGCGAGATCTCGTAATTGACCATTTTTGATTTTTTATGTTCTTTTCTGATGGGGATTTTGTATCCTTTTATCCAATTTGGAGCAAAGGTCGTTGCGGAAAAATGAATCCGCAAAATGACACCATAGCCTGCCTTTTCCGCCTCCTTCAATCTATCCTTGATGATATTAAAATTATACGTACCCTCTTTTGATTCAATATCTCGCCATTTTAGCCAGAGTGAAACGACTGGATTTATTGGCAAATCTATTTTTGGCAATTTGCTGGCAAGAGATCGACTGGGGTTAGATGCACGTTTCACACAGAGCAACCCCTTTTCACTTGGTTGAATATTTGTTGGCAAGGACCAGTCCCAGCCATCAATGATATCGTCTTCGTTACGCCATTTTTGAGGTTTAATATCTTCAATTGGAGTTTGCGCATACTCACCCCAAAGAGAATAATCCCTTTCACCAAACATGTTATCAGTAGAATTATTAGTCCAACTTTTTTGACTAACGACTTGTGATTGGGTACGGTTTTCTTTTATTTCTTTTGTTATTTGCTTAGGGATTTTTTTTAAGGACTCGGTTTTCTCTGGAATTTTGGAATTGCTTATATCGGCGATCTCAGTCTTCTCTTCTTTAGTAAAATCTTCGGTATCACGAGTAAGATCTTTAGTGTCACTGACAAAGTCTCCGGCAAAAATGAGAAAGCAGCAACAAACCCCAAGCACAGCTATTATTGCTACCGTACTAACAGAAAAGGTGCTTTTCTTTGAAGCATGAGCTGAATTATTTTTTCTTCTCGTTCTTGTTTTATTTCTATTCGGGTGCGCTCTTTCTCTTTGCAGCTTATTCAGTTTACTCATGACACATACCTTACGATTCCCCTATTTCTTTCCAGATTTCTTCCCCGATTTCTTCCCAGTTTTCTTGCCAGATTTCTTTCCTATACTATTTTTGGCAGTCATTTTTTCATTGCTTTTTGGCAGAAGAGCTTTGAAGCGTGCTACGAGATCTTTGTACTCTGGGTTACGAACAAGATTGTTATATTCTAGAGGGTCTGAGTCATGGTCATAGAATTCTTCAGCACCCTTTCCTCCACCATAATTGATAAAACGATAGCGGCCGTCCGTTAATGAATGATTCTTATACCCCATAGTGGTGAGTGTAGGCTCATTCCATTTCATTTGTGGTTTATGAATGAGCTTGGCAAAACTGCGGCCATCATTCTTAGGGTTGGCGGGTAAACCACAAAGCTCAACTAAGGTCGGGTACATATCTAGCAGGTTAATAACGCCATCACTCTTTGTTCCTTCATTAACTCCGGGCACACGAACCATAAAAGGAACTCGAGCGGCCTCTTCCCATAAACCGGTTTTTCTATATCTTAGTTTTTCACCCAAATACCAGCCGTGATCTCCCCAAAGCATTACAATAGTGTTATCTGCGTACTTACTTTTTTCTAATGCATCAAAAAGCATCCCTAAGCAATCATCTGCATAAGATACCGACGCCATATAGGCTCGGTTAAGCCCAAGGTGTGAATCAGTCTTATCCACAGCCAACCAGGTAGCATCAGGCCCCTTAAAGGCGGGCTTTCCATCGGGATTAAGGATATCGTCGTGATCATCCATTTTACAAGGTGCAATCTTGACTTTGTCCTCGGGGTACATATCAAAATACTTTTGAGGCACAAAAAATGGCAGGTGAGGTCTCGATATACCCAATGCCATGAAAAAAGGCTTATCATCAAAATCGCGTTCGAACTGATCCGCTGCCCATTTTGCATTTAGGTAATCTTTCGTTTTTTCCAACGAAGCTTTCGTGGCCCCCCACTTCATAGGACTGCCACCATACTTATAATCAGGATGCACAGCCTGCTTTTCCCATAGCATTCCATTTACAGTCCCTTTAGGTTTAGCGACCTCATGAAAAGCCCACTGCCCTTCATCAAGACCCTTTTCAGTCATATGCTTATGAAATATCTTTCCTACTGAAAGCGTAAAGTATCCACGATTCCCAAAATACTCAGGCAAAGTCTCAAGATCTTTCGTTTTTGGCGCGTTTTTGAGATTATTTTCATTACCATAAACCCCAGTATTATGACAAGCCTTTCCTGTTAAAAGTGAAGACCGCGAAGGCCCACAAACAGTTGCTGCACAGTAAGCTTTGTTCATCACAATAGACTTCTCTGCAAAGCGATCTAGGTGTGGAGTTTTTACTTGTGGATTTCCACCCATAGGGCCAATCCAGTCATTCAGGTCATCAATGGCAATAAACAGCACATTCATGGACTTTTCAGACGAAAACAAAGATGAAGAACATGTTAGCGACAAGCATATTATGCTTGATAATAATAACTTCAGCATGATTTTTCTCCTAAAAAAAAGGTAATACTTAGTGAAAAGAACTTTCCTTAAGCGCAATTATTAGTTAAGTTTTCATATATAAAGTAAACACTTAGCAAAAATATAATATTGGACACTTCATCCAATAAATACTTTAGCTTCGCTGTCATCATGCATAGACTGAAACCGATTCCACCATTGGGCCACAAGCTTCCATCATTCAAACGAATGGACGCCAGGGCCGATACAGCCCTTTCGTAATCCCTCCCAGAATGAGTAAGCTAAGGCAATGAAGGCTATAAATAAAAAAATGGCATGCCCCTTTATTTAAACCTAAATATGTAAGCTAGACTGATGAATCAATAAATGTTACAATTGTACAACAAATGCATCAATATTAGCATGTAAATCGGAAAATATTGATATATATTAATAGTGATTTATTTATATAATATTATCTTCACACTGAACATAGGCATACAGAAGGAGTGTATGATTCGATCTGCATTATTTTTAACTGCTTTTTTAACCTTTGCCGGCTCTTTCTTAGCGGCTCGAAAGCCAAATGTCATCATTATCTTCACCGATGATCAGGGGACAGTCGATATGAATATATACGGAGCAAAGGACCTGGTAACTCCACACATGGATTCCCTTGCCAAACGGGGAACTCGTTTTACGCAGTTCTATGCCGCAGCCCCGGTTTGTTCTCCATCACGAGTAGGTCTCCTGACTGGGCGCACTCCACAGCACGGAGGTCTAAAAGGGAATGTTGCTCTCAATAGCGTCGGTATGCCTTCGTCACAGGTAACAATTGCCGAAGAACTCAAAAAAGGGGGATACGCCACCGCTCATATCGGCAAGTGGCATCTGGGGCATTCTAAGGAGACCGTCCCCAATGGCCAAGGCTTTGACTACTCCTTCGGGCATCATGTTGGGTGCATCGATAACTACTCTCACTTCTTTTATTGGAAAGGGCCGAACAAGCATGACCTGTGGCGCAACGATAAAGAGGTCTTTCATGATGGTGAATACTTCCCGGATCTCATGGCTAAGGAAGCAAGCCAGTTCATTGACAAGAACAAGGATAAGCCGTTCTTCATCTACTTCGCTATGAATTCCCCGCACTACCCCTACCAGGGATCACAGAAATGGTTGGAGTATTACAAAAACCTTAAATATCCACGTAACTTATACGCAGCATTCCTCTCAACCATGGACGAAAATATAGGGCAACTTATCAAAAAGGTTAACGATGTGGGACTCACTGAGGACACCATCTTCATTTTTCAATCCGACCACGGCGCTTCCCAAGAAATCCGTGCACACAAGGGCGGCGGCAGCGCAGGCCCCCATCGCGGTCATAAGTTCACCCTTTACGAAGGTGGGCTCCGTGTTCCAGCCATAATCTCTTGGCCTGGGAAAATCCCCGAAAACATAGTGCGTAATCAGATGGCAACCGGCTGCGATTGGTACCCCACGATTCTAGAACTATGTGGCATGCCCTCTGCGCAGCACCGGATAGACGGCAAAAGCCTGCTGCCTATCATCAAGTCTGCCGATTCCCTGACCCAACACAACAGTTTCCACTGGAAGACTAACAATGACATTAGCATGGCTGTTCGCGAAGGCAAATGGAAGATGATCGTCAAGGGCAAGAGAGTTGAACTCTACGATATACCAGCCGACCTGGGTGAAAAAAACAACCTAGTCAAAGCACACCCGGAAGTCGTAGAACGCCTGAAGAAGGTCAGCCTAGAATACTGGGAAAGTATCCCGATAAAGTGACCAGTCACAAGACCGGGATGTCACTCGAATTGGGGTGGGATTAGAGTAGAGCGCTACATAAAACAAACCTGAGTGATTGTCATACGGTGACGAACCCCATCAGTCATATTCCAACTGGCCTTCATCTCTCCGGATTCCCCCTGAGCCATTTCCCGTAATTCACAGCGAGGGCACTTGCTTTTATTGGTAGTCGTATCCGTGCAATGTGCCCGAAAGGCGACTCCCGTTCCTGAGCTAATCACGAAGAAACTCTTCGAACCCTGGAGTCGACTCAGTTCAGGCTGAGGAATTTCAAGGGCTAACTGTATATCCGGCCCTGGATATAGAAGTGGACCATAGACCCTATGCAGAATCCAAAGTGATAAATTTGATGCTTTTCCTAACTATTAACACCTATATCTCAGTATCCATTTTTGGAAGAGATCAAGGGTTTTATTTTTATTGGAGTCAATCTTCTTAGAATAGAAAAGCAAAAGGAGTACCACCTCCAATTCACAGAAGCTATCATTTCTTACTAAGGAGAATAGTATGAAGAAAAGAAAGTCATTTACTTTATTGGAAATAGTCGTAGTAGTTGCCATTATAGGTATGATTGCTGGGATCATGGTTAAAAACCTAATTGGAGTAAGTTCAGCAAGTCAGCAGGATATGGCTAGAGCATCGATAAAAAACTTAAGTGAGACTTTAAAAATATATAGAATTCATAAAAAGAAATACCCTTCTACGGATGAAGGCCTTGAGGAGCTAACCAAAGGTGGAGAATCGGCATACCTCGAATCATTACCTCTTGATCCCTGGGGTAATGAGTTTGTATATAATTACCCCAGTCAAAGAGATGGAAAATATTATGACCTGTACTCTCTAGGTGAAGATGGACAGGAAGGAGGGGAGGGATTTAGTGAGGATATTTCCAACTAAACCCCCATCACTTTTAGGGGATCACCCCAACAAGCAACCTCCGCCATCAGCTCCTGTTCTTTCTGTTTTTTCATCAGATAACTGAATGGTGGCCTCATTACTGTTACCCTCATTGTTTTCGTCTGTGAGAGCTATTCCGATGTTATCTGGCTCACTTGATTGAACCTCAACAGGATCTTCATTTTGAGATTCATCAGTGGATTCAGGCACCATGTCATAATGTAAAATTCGCAAAAATGATTAGTTTCATTATTATCATGTGCTTATTCATTGATTTGCCTTTCCTCCAAACGTTATAGAATCTAAGTAATCCCAAGCAAAAAAAAGTGGGATCTCGAATTTACAGGGAATAAGCAGTTAGATTTACGTTGAACATTGCTGCTTCACGGCTTATGGGGAAACTAAACATTTTTCATGCGTGAAATAGAAATAAGTTCTCGAATGAAAAGTAGTAAACTAATCGCTATAAACCAAAACCTATATTGATCAACAGATACATTAATGATGTAATCAATTCTTGAAATAGCAGGATTGTCTCTTTCTAGAGGTACTTTTTCAATGTTCAACTGCCCATTCATATTAGTGAATTCTAAATAATGACATTGGGTAGATGTGCTTAAAATACTACCACCTCCACATCCATCGACGATAATTTTCGTGCCCTCATAAGTAGTTTCTGCTTCGTCATGGAGGTGCCCACATAATATGTATTCTACTTTATATTTCTTGCAAAGTCTCAATAATCTTTTTGAACTTGAAGGAATAAGGTCTTTTGATCGAGTGCCTTCAACATTAGGCGGAATATGCATTGTAAGAATAATTGTTCCATCAGGAAACATTTTACGAAATTTTGAAAGTTCAATGTTGGCTTCTTCTATAACTCCAGGTTTAAAGCACCTACCAGAATTGTCTAGTACACCAAATAATATTCCTGCGTGAATAAAGTAATAATTTGATTTAGGTATGTAGTCCAGATATCGGTTTGAATCCTCATCATTGAAATTTAAGGCTTCATGATTTCCACGAACAAGAAAAATTGGAATTTTAGGGTCTCCAATACGATCTATGAAGTGCCTATAATTAGCATCTTCATCGTAATCGACAAAGTCACCCATTAAGAAACCAAATTCAACCTTCCTCATTTCTGCGGTCTCAACATAACTTCGCAAAGTGGTTCTATGGGAATGACAATCTCCCATGAATGAGAATTTAGATGATTTTGAATGAGGAGATAGAGATAGCTTAGGCCCCATGGGACTTTTCAATTTGACATCAGATTGTATTATGACTAAGCAATACAATATAATAGATATCATTAAAAAGCACCACAAAATAGATATGGTTAGCTTAATGCTCCTCATGCTAATGTTTCTCTAGAAACATGAGATTCTATGAGTATAATTCGACTGAATAGATTCATTCTAAAAAAACTAACGTTCGGCACCACAAGACAATAAATGCGGAGGCAAGCCAAGTGGAAGTAGGCTAGAATTCAGCCCGCATTTCTTGGTCTTTTGAGTGCCGTTACTAGTACCTCCTGTGGGGAATGTTACCATGGAGAGAGAAACCAATGGATGGCTGGTGGGTAGTACACCTTAGAGGGATTTGTATTTGACTTTTCCAAGTTACTATTGAGCCAAAAATGACCTGTATACTCGTTGTATTGGTTCTTATTTAATACTGCAGCAGTTATTATTGGAGCCTGATCACTTATTAACTTTAACTCAATATAAAGCTTTGACCGGTCCTCGCTAATTTTGATTCTTTCGATCTCTATGTTCTCAAGTTTTATGCTTTTGCCATTAACTCCAATATATTCATAATTTCGTACTTTTAAACCATTTTCGATAGGCTTCCTTAACTGCACCAGAAGCTCCTCTTTCAAAAGTTTATGAATGAAATATTCCGGCTCAGGATTTGTTGAAAGATTTCGATTTATCAGGAATAATAAAATAATGATAATTATGATTCCGATGAGGCTAAGGTTCTTATGCATGACATTTATAAGATACTAAAACGTTATAGAATAAAGCTATCCCAAGCAAAAAAAAATGGGATCTCGAATTTCTAGGGAATGAGCAGCTTAGCTTTACGTTTAACGTTGCTGCATCACGGCTTATGGGGAAACTAAACATTTTGCTTACGTGAGGGAGATAAGTAGATATGGTGAATAGAGAAAATATGGAGATCAAATCAACTTCATAAGTAATAGCATACAAGTATCTCTCAGGCTTCCAGTGCAAATATCGAGGTCAAGATGTTTGAAATATCTTGCAGACATTGTCGTTTCAGTAAGATATTTAACGACTTCCATAAGTTTAATGTCGTCAGTCATTTGGAGAAGCTCCATATTGGGTAAAAGTAAGGGTTAATAAGTAAACATTTGCTCATAATAATGTCAATATGATTTCAGGAATACAGTATATAAATTTTGGATCGAAAAATATATAAACATGAGAAGTTTAAGTGTATTATTTTTCATCGTATTGCCTATCTTTTTATTGGCATCCTGCAACAGCACTGACGACAGCACAGTTCCTACTAAGTCTGTCACGTTCAGCAATCCCAGGGAGGTCACCATTTCCGGATATTCAGGGGATGCCATGGAACCCTTTATTTCAAGTGATGGAAATACGCTGTTTTTTAATAACCTGAACAGCGACATGCTGCCCGGAGGTATTGAAAATGACACAAACCTCCATTATGCTGTTAAGACGGGTGATATTACATTTCAGTATATGGGGGAAGTTGCAGGTGCCGACACGGATGATATGACCGGCAAAAATGAACTTGAAGCCGTTGCAAGTATGGACCGTAACAATCAATTCTATTTTGTTAATACAATCAACTATCTTGATTCTGCTGCTTCCGGTTATCTGCTTAGTCTTTATAAAGCTAATTATCAGGACGGTGTATTAACCGGTATTGAAAGTCTGCCAAACCTTAAGACTGACAGACCGTTTGGTCAGGCACCCGTTATTGGTGAACTCAATTTTGATATCGAAATTCACTATGATGGCAACTACCTCTATTTTGTTGAGGGCCTTTTTTCCGGCAATCCATTTCCGGATTCTGCAGATATCGGTGTTGCAGAGAAAGTTAACGGGGTTTTCATAGCTAGTGGCCGATCATCCGGTAAAATGGCCGAGATCAATACCGAAGCCCTTGAATATGCACCATCGATTTCAACCGACAGGCTTGAGCTTTATTTTACGCGTACTATTGGTGCCGACTTTGGGGTATATATTGCGACCCGATCTTCTGTTTCAGGCGTGTGGGGTAATGTGAATAGAATTGATGCAATATCGGGAGAATTTACAGAAGCACCCTCTATTTCATTTGATGGGAAGCTACTCTACTATCATCAGAAAATATCGAATCAGTTTCGGATCCATGTTGTGGATCGGAATTAAGCATTTTTGAATTGAGTTAAAGGACCGAAGACTTTTATCTGCGACCTTTTTGGGATCTGATACAAAAATATGGTCATTTAAACTGAATTCATGGGAATCAATGGACGTACTATTTCTCTGACCGGCGTTTTATTATGCCTTTGCTGCAGTATCATCATGGCCGAAATGCTAGTTTTCCGTATTCTGGGCATGTGGTCACACAATAGTCATACGTTTTGTTGTTATATGGTAACTACTCACCCCTAAAGTTGCTCTTGACAACATAGGAAAGCACGTCTTAATACCCGCGATGAAAAATTTGCG
>JADGBV010000479.1 GCA_015231345.1 Planctomycetota bacterium | reverse complement strand
TGTTTGTACATTATGCAAAAAACTGATTGTCCACCATCGTTTCCATTCCACTCATAGTCGCTATAGAAGGATATATTTCCTGCAGCCTTAGGCCAAGGATGCTGGCTGTTGAAGTGCAAGCGCGCGTTATCGTCGTCGAAAAGAATACCAGACTCACCCAGAGATGTACTGGCCAGGCTTCCATTGGTGATGAGGTGGGGTTCTTCGCCAGAATCTGCAATCAAATCTTTGCCGCTACCCGTCTGGTCGTACCAAAGTGTGACTAAACCGTTGCCTGAGCCTACAAAAGCTAAAGCTGCAGCTGTGTCTATTTCCAATCCACTGAAACCGATATTGGCAGAAGTATTGTCTGAATCGCGTTTCAAGACAAGGCAGCTTCCTGTATAACCGCTTACCAGCCTATCTGTAGAGAAAACTGCAGCTGGGTTGGTGTATTGGCTGAGCATGATGTTCACACTCAGAGTCGTTTCAGTCGATCGACTCAGTATACTCCAAGCGGTTTCTCCACGGTAAAGCTTGATGGATGAACCTGAACTGGCGGCGGGTAAGTGGGCAAAAACCATATTATCAAATGGGTAGCCATTTCCGCTAAGAGTGACGGAGTAAAGGTTAGACGTATTTTTCAATGTCACCATTCGCCCCTCAATATCTGAAGAATTGGGTAGGTAGCAGGTGATGTTAGCACTTGGGTTAATAAAATAGACCGATTGCTCGTCGAGCATACTGTTGTTTGCACTTATGGTTTCAAAAGACAAAGCCATGGAGCCTTGTATATGAAGGTTCGCGTCTGAGACTGTAGAGCTTCCTAAAGTTAATTTTTCCGAAAAGAGGGCATTGCCGTTGACTGCAAGATTAGCGGAGAAAGAGGTTGTTCCTATTCCAAGACCCGTAGAGTTGAGGAGCATATCGCTTTGGTTATCTGCATTTGCATCAAAGATGATATTACCCGCATTAGAGTTGACAGCCGAATGCAGGGGCATTATTTGGCCTAAGAGGCCAATTGCGAATAGTAAATAGTAAACTTTAAGCATGAGTCCATTGTACTCAGCCTAGAAAAATCTCAACTTTATGGATATATTTATGTAATAGTTGTGTCTGCTTGTTATTTATTCTTTTTCCCTTTCCTTTTTCCTTTTGCACCTTTCTTTTTCCGAGGGTGCTGTGGGATTTCTTTGACTTGGTAGTACTCACGTAGACGAGCCAATTCAGCTTTTAGAGTTTTGATAATATTGGCGTTCTCGGGGTTATTGTAAGTACTGCTCATTTCGTGAGGGTCTTTTTCAAGGTCGAAAAATTCCCATTCTTCGCCATTGGGGACATCGAGTCCGTAAAAACGAATTAATTTATAGCGTTTATCGAAGACTCCTTCATGGCGACGGACTGAGTGCACAGCAGGGTACTCGTAGTAATGATAGTAAAGACTCTTTCTCCAATCTGTTGGTTTTTCAGATTTGAGTAGTGGCAATAAGCTGACTCCCTGCATATCACCTGGGATGGGTGCGCCAGCAATATCCAAGAAGGTTTCGGCAAAATCAATATTTTGCACTAGGTCGTTATTGCGTGTTCCGGGTTTAATAACCCCTGGCCATTTTGCAAGAAAAGGTGTGCGGAAAGATTCTTCGTACATGAATCGTTTGTCGAACCAGCCGTGTTCTCCCAAGTAAAATCCTTGGTCGGCAGAGTACATAACGACTGTGTTTTTGTCCAAGCCTTGCTCCTTAAGGTATTTCAGTAAACGACCAATATTTTCATCCACACCGGCGATACAAGCCAAATAGTCGCGCATATAAGCTTGGTATTTCCAGCGTACCAATGCTTTCCCTTCCAGTTTATTTTTGTCTAGGAACTCTTTTCTTTCTTTATCCACTGCAAGCTTCAGGTCTCGTCCCAAACTCATGGTCTTCTCAATGGACATGTCCTGCTTATTGGCTGCGGTTCCACGTCCTTTGTAGTCATCGAAAAGTGAGTCGGGTTCAGGGAAGGTACGGTTTTTGAAGGCTTCTTTCATTCTGGGAGCTGGTTCCCAGTTACGGTGAGGAGCTTTGTAATGTACCATGAGCATGAAAGGTTTTTCTGATTTGGTGTCGTTTTTTAGCCAGTTAAGTGCTCGGTCAGTAATGATATCTGTTGAGTGGCCTTCGTATGTGGTTTTCCCTTCTTCTGTAACAAAAATGGGATTATTATAACGACCTTGACCAGGAAGAACCTCCCAGTAATCAAAGCCCTGCATGTTGCCATCCAAATGGATTTTGCCAATCATGGCAGTCTGATACCCGTGTTTACGTAGTACTTTCTGAAATTGCGGTTGATCGTGACTAAAACCTCTGCCATTATTAACTTGACCGTTGAGATGGCTATGCTTGCCCGTAAGTAGTGTGGCTCGGCTAGGTGCACAAATAGAATTGGCGACATAAGCTCTATCAAAGGTCATGCCATTTTTAGCTAAGCTATCGATATTCGGCGTAAGATTTTCATTTTCAAAACGACCACCATAGGCACCTATGGCCTGATAGGCATGATCATCAGAGAAAATCCACACAATATTCGGCTTTTCGGAAGCATGAAGCCAAGATCCAAGCATGTATATGATTATGGCTAAAGTACAATTAAATGATTTGCTGTTCTTCATTAAGTCTCTCAATATCATGTTTAGTTTCAAAATATTATAGCTGATATCTGCTCTGTGTAATAGTATTTTTTACTTGAACTTGCGTATTTTGTGCCAGTTTGGCTTATTCATTTGCCCTTGAGATAAGGGAGCTAAGGCCACAATGGGACTCTAGGTTCGAATTTTAATTCTCAATAATATTACTGATGATATTTATCTCTGTAGCATTCATCGCATTTGCCATTTTTCTTTGTTGGGCA
>JADGBV010000478.1 GCA_015231345.1 Planctomycetota bacterium | reverse complement strand
AACTTCGCCCCCTCATTCAGCTCACGAAGGCAGCCATGATCATGCTGACCACGCCGCAACTAGCCATGATGCTCATGGCAGTGATCATGGGACTGAAAGTCACGATGATCACGCAGGTGGACATCATGGGGTTGAAGGAAGCACACTGCCTCTTTTTTGGGCAATCCCCTTTGCTGGCATCTTGCTTTCAATTGCTTTATTTCCTCTTGTCATGGAGCACTTTTGGCATCAAAATTATGGCAAAGTTGCTTTATTTTGGGCAGTCCTATTTGCCGTCCCCTTCTATTATTCCTTTGGCTCCGATGCCATTTATGAATTCGTGCATATTATTATGCTGGATTATGTCCCCTTTATTATTCTTTTGGCCACTTTATTTACCGCAGCTGGTGGCATTTGCCTCAAAGGTTCGCTTAGAGGGTCGCCCATTGTAAATACTGCTATATTAGCATTAGGAGCATCCCTTGCCAGTGTTATGGGCACAACCGGAGCAGCCATGCTGCTTATTCGCCCCCTTATTCGCGCCAATAAATGGCGTACAAAAAAAGTGCACTTAGTTGTGTTCTTTATTTTTCTCGTCGCCAATATTGGTGGATCTTTAACTCCACTGGGTGACCCTCCCCTTTTTCTAGGATTTTTGAAAGGTGTAGATTTCTTCTGGACCATGAATTTGCTGAGCCCCATGTTGATTACATGCGCGATTCTACTGGTTGTCTTTTACGTCTTTGATACCGCCCTCTACAAAAAAGAAGGCACTCCTCCTGACGACGGCGTCAAAGAACCTCTCAGATTGGAAGGTAAAGTGAACTTCATCTTTCTAGCCTGTATTATTGGCTCCATTCTGCTATCTTCATATATGTCCGATAAAGAAGGCTTTTTGGACCAAGCTCTTTTCGACTCATTTAACACAAAAATTGAAGCTGCCAAAGAAGTACAGGTAGCTGCAGGAGAAAAACTGACTAATTTTGTTAACGCCAATGAAGGCAACCTAGCAAACGTCGAAGCTGAATATATTGAAAAGCGCGTCGCTCATCAAGACGCCATCGCTTTTACAAATCAGTTAAGAGGCAAACAAACGCATGACGCCACTTTAGGCATACACTTTTTAGGTGTCACAGTCCCCTACACTAATGTGCTCAGAGACTCACTCATGGTTCTTATCATGATTCTGAGCTTACTTTTTACGAAGTCATCAACAAGAAAAGACAATTTCTTCACATGGGAACCCATTCTCGAGGTCGCAAAGCTTTTTGCGGGCATTTTTCTTACCATCATTCCCGTATTGCTCATCCTTAAAGCAGGCGTCCACGGTCAGCTTGCCGATGTTATATGGGCAGTCTTATCCCCAGATAATTCAGCCAAAAATGGCATGTTCTTTTGGCTTACGGGAGTGCTTTCAAGTTTCCTAGACAACGCCCCTACCTATGTAGTTTTCTTTAATACGGCTGGCGGTGACGCCCAAAGCTTAATGCAAGGACACACAACCCTTCTTGCCATCTCCATGGGTGCTGTTTTTATGGGAGCCAATACATATATCGGTAATGCGCCAAACTTTATGGTTAAATCCATTGCTGAAGAAAATGACATCAAAATGCCTTCATTCTTTGGCTATATGGTTTGGTCGGTCTTGATATTGGTGCCTATTTTTATCCTTATGACTTTTATCTATTTTTAGGTCGGTCAGCCTTATTTAATGAGTGCGCTCTTTGTTTTTCAAAGAGCGCACTTGAGTTTGCATAAGTTCGCTTAGAATAGGTTCTATGATGAACAAAAAACCAGACCTTACTAATCGCCAATCTGAAATTTTTAACTTTATAAAACGTTATGCGGCCATCCATGGAGGCCCTCCAAAACAGGTTGAAATCAAAGAAGAATTCAATCTTTCTTCCAAAGCGACAGTTCATCAGTTCGTTAAAGCCTTAGAAAAGAAAGGCTATATTTGCCGCAATCAACACGGGGAGATTTCTCTTATGAAAAGAAACTTAGAAAAAAGCGAATTCACAAAAACTGTGCGCATACCCCTTTATGGTATGATTCCAGCCAGCCCTCCAACGGAAGTCTATGCTGATGAAGATGAAATGATAGATGTCCCTGAGCCTTTTATTGGCCAAGGGGAGCACTTCGCTTTACTTGTGCAAGGCGAGTCAATGAAAGACGCAGATATCAATGATGGCGACATGGTCTTCATTAAAAGGCAAAGCATAGCCAGTAATGGGCAAATTGTCGCGGCACTTCTAAATCACAGTGAAGTGACCCTCAAAGAATTCAGACGCACAGAGGAGTACATTGTATTACACCCTCATAATAGAGAAATGAACCCTATTGTCATCAAAGACGAGCCCTTCGAAATCCAAGGGATTATGGTAGGCTTATATAGGCGCTACTAAGCCAACTTATCACAAACCGTATCACAAGCGCGACAAAAGCGACTCTATCACAAGCGCAACTAAACCTACCCTATTAATCTAGCAGAATAGCCACTAACTTATTCATAAGCGTACTATTACTTATATAGAGATACCAGCCCCAATATAGTAATTGGCTGAGAATAAGGAGGATAAGCAGTATTCTTCGCATACTGATGAATTAGTCAGCAAGGTCACTTTTACACCAATATTCTATTTCTACAGCGACTTTTCCATCCATTGCTTTTTGAACAACCTCAGCTTGATGAAACTCTGGGTCAAAAGTTTCCATATTAAAAAGCTCAACTTCTTCTAAGAACTCAACGCCCCAACCCATATCACCCATGCGATTTTTAATTCTTAATTTAGCCTCGTCATGAGTCTGAGCATTAAGGTAACCTTTCACTGTAGCACCACACACATCCTCCGGTAACCCACGTGGATTTTCGGGCACAGCCTGATAACAAACAT
>JADGBV010000477.1 GCA_015231345.1 Planctomycetota bacterium | reverse complement strand
GAGTCTACCCACGGAGATCCATTTATGGATCAAAGCAGAAGCCTCACTTGCAAATCACAATAATTCGAATAGAATCGTAGGGATGCATCTTTTAAAGTCAATTTTACTCCTCCTTGCTTTGACCACTGCTTCGCTCAGTGACGTAGCTGAACAGGCGGGACTTGTGCTGTGCTTCAATGCCACGGGGGATATACATATCGAAGCGGAGCACCAAGGAAAATGCGATACGCAAAAACACGAAGAGGATCATGAGGGTGAACATCATGATGAATGCGAAGAGTCTAATGACGTTTCATCACACACAGGGAATCCAGTGCTTAGCAGGAAGGAATGCTGTAAAAGTTGTGTAGATTACCCATTAGTCGGTTTTGGAGAATTAAGATTGACCTCTTCCCAAGAATTGATCAACCCCAAAACAATTCCTCTGAATAACAGTTTTGTCCCTCAAATTGTCCTTTCTCACCCAACCAATAAAGGGCCTCCAAAATATCAACACTTACATAATAAACCAAATTCTCAAACCTTACATTTTTTAAGCACCGTCATTCTCACGATTTGAGAGAAGTTGTGACCCTTGCTACCCTCTCTTGGGTAAGCAGGAAATAGTATTGAAAACTTGAGCTTAGTTATTACGGCTCAGTTATCTTTTTCACAACTAATATTTTCTCTTTCAAATCAGGAGTCTCACATGACGAAAAAAACACTACACTGGAGTGCCACGCTTCTTATAATAGGATTATCTTTATACCTAACTGGCTGCAGTAGCACCAACAATCTGGATAACATTGATGTCCGAAAGAAATCTCTGTATTCCAAGATGAAATTCGGCTCAACATGGATTAGACAAGAAAGTGATGGTGTCGTAATCACTGGAGTTGTCCAAAAAAGGGGCATTAGTATTTCATCAAGAGGGCATGTGGATATTATCGCTAAAGCCCAGAATGGAGATATCCTTGCAAGCTGCACCGTCAGTCATCGTCCAATAATATCTCGGAAAAACAAAAATGGTGTTAGGTTTATTGCCAAACTGCCTATTCAGCTTCCAAAGGATGCGATCATTGATATTCAATACCATAAACCTGAATATAAAAAAGTAAGTAGTACAGTGACTTGCAAAAGATTGGATGCAATGAGCACACAAGTACCGACTACATCTGAAGCAAACTAATTAGGTACTAAACATGTCTGCTTCTATACAAAGAGTATGGATACTGATTTGCGGCTCTTCACTTCTCTTGTCGGGATGTGCAAGTTACCAAGAAAAGCAAATCGATCCAAAAGCAATAGCCCTAGATTGGGCAAATATGGGAGCCAAAGTAGCTACCCAGACACTAAATAGCAAATCTACTGACGTGAAGACTTATGACCTAGAAGATGGGATTTCTCTTCATGAAGCAGAAGTAACAGCGCTGTTCTACAACCCTATGATTGCATCATCAAGATTACGCTCAGGTTTGCCGGAAGTCCAGCGAAAATACGCCAAACTCTGGGATGATCCTGAGTTAGATGTAGATGGAGAATATTTTTCATCAAAACAGGATGACCCTCTCAATTATTCAGGAGGACTTTCTCTCACAATTCCTCTATCCGGTCGCCTAGACATTCAAAAAGAGGTCGCCGAAGAAACGTTGAACGCCAAGAAGGCCTCTTTGTTGGCTGAAGAGTGGGCTTTGGTTATTGAAGTGCGGGAGAGATGGGTTGAAAGAAATTTTATTCTTAAGAAGACTCGTGTTCTCAAAGAACTAATCGCCGACCTCGAAACGGCCATCAAATTGGTACCTCACTTCAGGGCAGCAAAGGTCGCGACGATTGTTGATGAGCAAAATCTTCTTATTGAAAAAGAAGGGTTGAATGACAATTTACGTCAACTCCAATTGGAGGTTCAACAAAATAAACTCACCTTGCTGAGTCTGATGGGCCTGCACCCAGATATTGACTGGAAATTGAGTGTGGATGAGAAAGAAATCGAGCGAGTTGTTGTTGCTGAAAAAGAAAAAGATCTTCTTTCAAATCCTGAGATTCAAAAAATTCTGTCCCAGTACGAGGTTGCTCAGTTACGTTTAAAGCTGGCCATCCGTCGACAAATCCCCGATCTGAAACTAGGGTTGGGAGCAGGAGCTGAAGAAGGAACTTCTCTGATGGCTTTTGGACTAGGCCTTTCCCACCTTCCTTTTTTTAACAAGAATCGTTTGGAGATTGCTGAATCAAAAATAGAGAGAGAAGTTCAAGGTAAAGAAATTCAAAAAAGTATCCAAAGTCTTCTGAACAAAAGGGCCTCTGCCAGGGAAAGGCTAAAAATTGCAGAAGCGAGAGTCCAGCACATGGAAACAACACTGGTTCCTTTGGTCAACAAACAACTCAAAGACGCAATGCGTTTAACAAAACTGGGGGAACTCAACATCTTTCTACTCGTTGATGCGATTCAGAAAAAGGGAGAGGTCAAGTTAAGTCTTATTGAAACTCAGGTTGAAAAATCTTATGCACATTTGCAGGCATTGGCTTTGAATGGCCCAACCTTCACTTCTAGCACCCCACCAGCCGAAAAAACACAACAAAATAATGAGAGGTCTTTAAATGTATATGTATACTAAATCTATGCTTCTTTTACTCGTGTGTTCATCACTGGCCTTTGGGGCTGGTGATGATCACTCGTGCCAGGATGGCCATGACCATTCTTCTCACGAAGGCCATGATCATTCGGGGCAGTCCTCAGAAAAAAGAGTTCCCATCCCCGATGCAGTAAAAAGAAATCTCAGATTGGTTTTTGCAAAGGCGAAATACCGATCTGTTGCATCGACCACAACGTTGACGGGACATTTCGAGCTGACTCCTTCAGGGCAATATCATTATCCCCTACCTTTGGAAGGGCGAGTTAA
>JADGBV010000476.1 GCA_015231345.1 Planctomycetota bacterium | reverse complement strand
GCGAATTTGTTCTTTGTTGGCCACTTCAAGAAAAGCATTTAATTCCAAACCCTCCTCCCACTGGGAGAGAAAAAGACTATCATCGAGTAATTCCCCTGGTTTTGGAACGATGATCCCTTCATGAGCACGAAATTTATAATAGAAGAGAGAGAGAACTTCATATTCTTGACGAAAATCAAGTTCACGAATTAACTCTTTTTGTAAAACATTGTGAAAAGCTTCGGGAGAAAAATGATCTTTAAACTGTGAGGCCAGCTTGCCCATTTTCCCTATTAGATTCACATCGAGGTTTAGAGTTTTTTCCATATCTGGGTAGCGCCATTTTAAAGCCCAACAGGAACCTGATTGGTCCTTCACCTTATAGACTTGAGCTATGGACGCCGCAATAGCTTTTTCACCACATAAGGCATATTTATCCCAAAAATCTGTAAAGCGGGAACTGATAAGTAATTTAACCTCGCTCTCTGGTATAGGCTCTATTGTATTTAAGGCATCACGATAAATCTGCGCTTCGTCTTCTGAGCCCATTGAAAAGAGCTGGCCCAATTTCATAGGCACACCTCTAAGCTCCATCATTTTCTCAGCCATTTTCTTCTTAAAGGCTTTCCGACTAGTTTCAGTTGGACTTAAGCGGCTAAGTCCAGATAAAGCACTTAAAGAGCCAAAGCGAGTTACGCTTTTGAATAATCGTGATGAATTCGATGAAGACATTATTTTAAGCCCACTCTTTAGGGCGCATCACAGGTCCATCGGCCGAAATAAGCCAATCTTCTTTGCGTAAATTTGCAACCTTAGCCACAAGGATATCACCACTATGAGCATTAAACAACACTTTTCTGCCTCTATGTCCACCAAAATCCGTAGAGTGAGGGCTGGCCTTTTGTTTTTCGAGAATTTCTAAAGCCACTTTTGTATTATCTTCAACTAAAAGTTTTGCCCTTTCATCACTTTCAACCTCAAGAGCGGCACCATATAAGTGAACCTCTAAGTCAGCTTCGGGGGCAGCAGCTCTCACCTTATCAACCACAGTCACTATAGCTGGGGCAGCATATAAAGCTGTCGAAGGGCGATCTTTTCTACGCCGAGGGTAAAGATAATGAGCTAAACCTCCTGTTTTTGCAAGTGGATTATACACCGTAACAATGACACCATAAGTCACGACGCTTTGCATCTGCAAAGCTTCAGCCGAAACAAATATATGACCTGGACTAACTATGGTTTTGGATAAAGACTCTGACATAATAGCACACTCCCTTCACAAAGAAGATTGTGAAGAGAGGTTAGTCTATTGAATGCTTAGAACCTGCCATAATCATCATCATCTAATTTAATAATATCTTCTGGCCGTAAATTTTCATTCACAGGCTTACTTTCCTGTGGGGGTGCTGGAGGTATTTCCATCGCAGGGGCCTGAGGAAGACTCATGCCTTGCTGACTCATGAACCTTTGGAACATTTCCATCATTTCTGGAGGAATATTTCCACCTGTACTTGGAGCAGCTTTTTCTTTTAAAATGAACTGCTGCAGCATATCGAGAAGCTGATTAGCCTGACCAGCTAATTCTTCGGAAGATGAAGCACTTTGCTCCGACGCCGCAGCATTTTGCTGTGTTGCTGCATCTAACTGAGCTAAACCTTGATTTACCTGCGTAATTCCCTGAGCCTGTTCACTTGAAGCTGCGGCTATTTCTCCAACCAGCTCAGAAACTTTGCCAACGCCATTCACAATTTCTTCAAGCGCGTCTTTAGTCTGATTGGCTAAGGTATTCCCAGCCTCAACCTTAGAAACAGTATTCTCTATCATTTCAGTCGTCTCTTTTGCCGCTTTAGCAGACCTAGCCGCTAAATTCCGAACTTCTTCAGCCACCACTGCAAAGCCTTTACCGTGAGCCCCTGCTCTCGCAGCTTCAACAGCAGCATTCAGTGCCAATAAGTTGGTTTGAAAGGCAATATCATCAATGACTTTAATAATCTTAGAAATACTTTGACTCGCGTCATCAATTTCGCTCATGGCAACAACCATTTTTTCCATTTGGCCATTACCTTCTTCAGCTGACTGGCGAGCGCCATTCACAAGCTGATCGGCTTGAGTTGCGTTATCGGCATTCAGTCGAGTCTGTGATGACATCTCAGACATGGAGGCAGTTATTTGCTCAAGAGATGCTGCCGATTCAGTAGAACTTGTTGATACCGTTGCACTCGCTGAAGCCAACTCGCGCACACCTGTTACGATCTGCTCAGCAGATGATTTCACTTCCCCCAAGAGATCATTCAAACTATCTAGAGTACCGTTGAGAGCATCCTTCAAATCAGCATGATCTCCTTTGTATTCTCCGGTCACGTATGATGTGAGGTTACCTTCAGCAACCTGACCTAATTGAGTTTTTAATTCAACGATAGGTGCAGTGATATTTTGAACGATATCATTGATGCCAGAAAGCATAGGAGCATAAAAAGAGTCCATCCTTTCTACATCACCTCTAGTTGATAACTCACCACTGACGGCAGCACTCGTGAGAGAATCAACTTCTTTACGGTAATTCTCTTGAGCGTTCAGGTCCCCCCACTCAACTGCAGTGCCAATATGCTCACCTTTATCATCTAGCAGCGCAATGGCGGTCACGGAAAATAATAAATCTCCTGCTCTTGCCTCACCTCGGTAAGGAGACAAAGAAACGTTTTTCAAAATACTACGCTGGTGAGCTGGATTAGCATGAAAAGAGTCGATGCACGTTCCCACAAGAGTGTCAAAGTTAAAATTAGGAAAGAGATCTTTGAATTTGTCTGTGTATTTACTGAACATATGACGAACAGATGGATTAGCATAAGTCACCACTAAATCTAAATCACAGAGCATAACTCCCGTTGAAGAACCTTCTATCTGT
>JADGBV010000475.1 GCA_015231345.1 Planctomycetota bacterium | reverse complement strand
AATATGGGGGGTTTCCTGAACCTTTTTTGAAGGCAACTCCAAAACATTACAAAAGGTGGCAAAAAGAAAGGGTTTCAAGGGTTATTCAGGAAGATCTAATTAATCTTGAGGCCATTAGAGATATTTCTTCTATTGAGCTTTTGGCTCACCTCCTGCCAGAAAGAGTAGGATCCCCACTATCTATCAATAATCTCAGTAAAGACCTTTCCATTTCTCATCAAACAGCTGATCATTGGGTTCAGATTCTTGAAAATTTATATATGTGCTTCAGAATTACTCCCTATGGTTTACCTCACCTTAGAGCTATGAAAAAAGAGAGAAAATTATTCATGTGGGACTGGTCTCTTTGCAAAGATGAAGCCAGCCGATTTGAAAACCTTGTTGCTTCAAATTTACTTAAGTTCTGTCATGCCAAAGAAGACTCTGAGGGAGATGATATGGAATTACATTTTCTGAGAGATAGTCAAAAAAGAGAAATCGATTTTGTTGTTACGCAAAACAAAAAACCCTTGTTTGGGGTAGAGTGTAAAAGTGGAGATCAGAAAATAAGTTCAAGAATTGCGTATTTTTGTAGCCGATCATCTATCCCTGCTTTTTATCAAGTTCATATGGGAGACAAGGATTACGAAGTAAAAGAGTACAAAGCAAGAATTTTGCCATTCACTACTTTTTCTAAAATGTTAAAAGTATAAAGATTCCTGAATAACAATAGAGGATTTTCATTCAAAATATGGGAAAATCATCAATAACAGCATAAACAAAAATAGTATTAACATAAACGTGTGACGTTTTGGCGTCTTTTTTCAAATAAACTGTCATTGAAGCAAATCATATTTTGCTGAGCTTGAGTTAACTTGATATTTTCAAACTGGATACTCGACTTATTTGTGAAAGTTCTAAAATACAATCGTGGGCGTTATGCAAAATCACTGACAATAAAGACTGTGTTCAAGATTTCGGGAAGCATCTTATTTCTGCTCTTAGCAATGAGCTTATGGGGCAAAGACGAGTCCCCAGATGCCATGAGCCCAGTGGAAAAAATCATTGCGCAAGTTCACCCTAAGCTCAATGAAATTCAAAAAGAACTTGAGTCCATTCCTGTCAAATTAGAGGCTTTGCCTCGACTTGAGCCAAATAACCGTAGTTTTTCAAATGGTTACCACAGCGCCCTCTTTTTCGATTCGGATCACCCTCTCGAAATTGATATCGACCTAGGCAAAATTCAAAGCATTGATGCTGTCGTTCTGATTCCCGCATTTATACAAACACCTCTATTTAAAGGCGAGGGCTATGGTTTTCCGCAATCATTTTGCGTGGAAGTCCTGGATGGTCCTCAGAGCGAAGCCCGCCTTTTAGCCGAGCCATCTGAATCAGAAATTCAATCATGGGGTGCCTACCCCTACCTCATCAAATGTAAGCAAAGCATAAAGGGGCGTATTATTCGCATACGCACCCTCAAGCACTGGAATACCCTGGAGCACTGGACTACGGCCTTCTCTGAAATCATGGTTTTGCAGGGTCGCAAAAATATTGCTAATGGAGCATTGGTTTCCTCCAAAGAGCCCAGGCAACTCTCTTTGCCTGGTTGGCACCTCTCGCATTTTACAGACGGCCAGAGCCCACTTGGACCGCCTGTATCTCCCATCACGAGCCCAAGCAACGGCATTTTATGCAATACAAATGCGAAATCCCCGATTAAGTGGATTACCATTGACCTTGGCCAAGCTTATAAAATAGAAGAAATAGTTCTTTTTCCCTCCAGACCTACTGATTTCGCAGATAATCCTGGCCACGGATTTCCCCTGAGTTTCCAAGTCCAAGGAAGTATGGAGTCATCATTTCAGGATCCTCACACTTTTTTCAAAAGCCAAAAAGGCACAGACTATCCTTCTCCTGGAGATAACCCTGTGACAATAGCGGGGACTAATACTGAGTTTCGCTTCCTAAGACTTATTGCGGATAAGTTTTTCACCAGCGCTTCCAGAAATGTGCTAAGTCTTTCTGAATTTCAAATATACTCTGAAGGACAAAATGTTGCTCTCGGGAAAAAGGTATTTTCTTCTGATAGTTTTGAAAATGAATCTTACCCGAGATGGCGACCAGCTGCAGTTGTGGATGGATTCAATAGCCAAAATAAGCTCATCGAACTGCCTGCATGGTTTAATCAATTAGAAACCAGGCGTCTACTCGAAAAACGCATGGAAGAGTTATTCATTCAAAGAGCTGAAGGACTGGCATATACCATAACAGTTTTGGCTGTCTTATTGGTTGTGGCAATCAGTGTATCACTCGCCTTTATGTTCTTTCTTTCAGTACGCTCAGGTTTGAAACGAAAAACTGTCATCCTAAAATTAAGAGAGCAAATATCTCAAGACCTTCACGATGAAATTGGCAGTCAGCTTGGCGGCATCGCTCTACTGACAGAAGGGGCCTTAATGAGGACCGACCTTTGTGATGAGCTAAGACAGGATTTAGTGATTATCAACGAAGTCTCAACATCAACCACCGAATCCATGCGCGACATCATATGGCTGACTAAAACTGAAGAGAGTAATATCAACGATCTCTTCACTCATTTATCCAGCATTTCAAGACGCATGCTTTCAAAAACTGAATGCCATATCGAAATCAAACCCAAAAATATTCCTACGATCCCTATTTCTCTCGAAATGAGACGACACCTATTACTAGCCTACAAAGAAATGGTGCATAATATTCGCAAGCACGCCGAAGCTAAGAAAGTCGACATTGAATTGAGCTACGAGTCTGGTTCTAGGCAGTTAAGCATCAAAGTCAGCGATGATGGTGTCGGATTTGATATGGATTCAATTAACAGAGGCTATGGCCTGAACAATTTAGAGCAGAGAGCCAAAACTCTAGGAGGAAGCTTGAATATATCCTCCACT
>JADGBV010000474.1 GCA_015231345.1 Planctomycetota bacterium | reverse complement strand
GCATGAGTAATTACCTTGTAAAAATGAACCAAAGGGGAATAGATGAAAAGCCAACGAAAATAAAGATTGCATAGACTGTGCTAACAGTCTGAATCATTCCGTTGTATTTCGGGTGATTAAAACCAATGGTTTGTAAGCAGCTTTGAAAACCGTGCTTCACATGAGCAGCGACGAGAAAAAGTGAAACAATATAGAAGATTGTCCAAAGAGGGTTTTGAAAGGTATCACTTACCAAGCCATATAGGCCCATCTCTATGCTCGTGTGATCCGTAAATCGGAAGGTTGCCACGTGCAAAACAAGAAAAAGTAAAATCCATGAGCCTGTATAAGGCATTGTGGCAGAAGACAAAGTCATCGGTCCAGCTTTGGCATTCACGTCATAACGGACATTGCCTCTAGCAGCTCTATTTTCAAGACTTAAAGTCAAAGCCAAGTAAATATGCGAGCCAAAAATAGCCAGCAAAATTAATTCTGCTAAAAACAAAATTGCCTTATTGGCCGTAAGAGCATGAGCGTATTTGTTAAAGGCACAAACTTCAACAATTTTGCCATCTATTGTTTCCGTCGAATAGCCTGCAAATAGGGTAAAATTACCCAGAAGGTGGACAATCAGGAAGCCGCATAGCATGAGACCAGTCACCGCCATTAGCTGTTTTCTTCCTATGGAGGAAGATAAGTAGTTAGAAAGCCAGCTCATAACATCATCAGAATAGGTTAAAAAGGCAAAAGCAATATATCATCACTCCGGCAACGGCAATGGGCGCCCGTTAAAATATTCACATCTTTATGTTTTAATTTTTCCGCCGAATTTCCAGCCATTTCCATTACGAAAAATCACATAGCGGCTTTCGGGAAGCACCCTTGGATCCTCAAGCCATTTCTCTACACGCTCTTTATTTATATAATGAGTCATCGGTGTCACCAGTTGGTCAAAAGCCACATGATGATGAAATGAAAAGCCTCGTTTCCCAATCCAAATCATATACGAGAACATGGGCAAAGGGAGAATTGTCCCCGAAACACTATTAAGGAGTGTGCAGAATTTCGAGTACATAAAAAAAGGCAGCGCAAGGGGTAAGGCTACCAAAAATTTCGTTAGCCACCAAGGAAAATGATTCACGACTTTCCTGATAGGATCGACAACAGATCGTATCACCCAGTTCCCTTCATGAGCATAAACCCAGCCATGAAAAGACCCTCCCGGTTTCGTTAAAGCAATAAGAGAATCCACTCCGTCCTCTGGGACGGTCAGGTGATGCAAAACACCAATACTGTAAACGCGGTCGCGCTGACCAAAACGCTCTTCTAATTCAGCTCTTTTGGTGATATCAGCCACCTCAACTTGAGCTTTATCACCCAAAAGCTTAGTGGCCGTCTCAACACTGGAGCCTAAATCTAAGCCTATAAGAGACTCAACGCCCATGTCTTTCATATGGAAAAGCAAAGCGCCGCTGCCACAGCCCAGCTCCAAAACTGATTTTTCAGCTAAATTGTCTTGATCCCAAGGCGCAATCCAATCAAGAAATTGTTCCTTGGTGTAAACAGAAGGGTCGTAAACATTATTCCATGAACTAGCAAACTTATCTGCTGTTTCCTGATCGATGGATTGATTGGAAGTGGTGGAGTCCATCAGAAGTCGTTTATTGACGCACAATATAGGTGGACTTGCCTTGCGATTCGTAGTAAACTCGCATTAGCAATTCGGCCAATAAGCCTAATAAAATAAACATAATTCCCATAAAAAAGGAAATCAAACTCATGAAAGTAACAGGAGTTTGAATCAAAGAGACGTCATGAGCAATTTTATTATAAATCCCATAAAAACCGCTAATAAAAGAAACTGCTATGGAAAGACTCCCTGCGATACCAAAAAGGTAAATGGGTCTATTGGAATATTTATTCAAAAAACGAATTACCATCAAGTCGAAGACAACTTTGAAGGTCCGATTCAAACCATATTTCGATGTACCCCAATGCCTTGGCGAATGATTAACAGGAATCTCAGTAACCTTTGCCCCAACGGTCTGTAAATATATGGGGATGAACCGGTGCATTTCTCCATATAATTTAATCCTATTCACATGCTTCTTTCGGTAGATTTTCAAAGTACAGCCATAATCATGTAAATGAAGACCCGTGGTTTTAGCAATAAAATGATTCGCAACTTTTGAAAGTTGAGTTCTAAGCCAAGGATCCTCTCTATCTTTTCTCCACCCTGAAACCACATCGTAGCCCTCATCGAGCTTAGCGAGCATCTTAGGGATATCGGCTGGGTCATTTTGTAAGTCAGCATCAAGACAAATAATTAATGCCCCAGTCGAGTGATCAAAACCGGCACTCAAAGCGGAGGTCTGACCAAAGTTACGCTCAAATCTTATTAATTGAATAAAAGGGTACTCTCCCTGGACCTCTTTTATAACTTTTACTGTCCTATCTGTACTGCCATCATCAATAAACAAAGCTTCCTTTAATATATAAGGAGCTGGCAGTTTCACTTCCGCTATGGCCTTAGCGAGGTTACGAATATTCCCCTCCTCATTAAAACAAGGAATCACCAGACTAATTGTATTGTAGTCGCTTTTTTGAGATTCAGTCATAAGGCCAATGTAGGCCTTTATTCATTTTGCCCAGTGGTTTTGTCTTGAGCTCTCTTGGCTTTTTTCTTTTTTTTCTTGCGAATTTTATCCCTAAGTGCTTTGCCAGCTTCTGTGATACCACTTTTTTTTACCTCAAGGGCGTCAGCAAGTAATCGCCTAGCAAAAAAGCGATTCAACTCCCGGGAACGCTCCTTATGACACCTCACATTCACCCCTGAAGGCAAATGTTTTAATACCACGCAATTATGAGTTTTATTCACTTTCTGACCACCCTTGCCTTGGCCACGCACAAAAGATTCTTCTAAATCTGAC
>JADGBV010000473.1 GCA_015231345.1 Planctomycetota bacterium | reverse complement strand
GCCTGTTGATTTTCGCAAAGGAATTGACGGGCTTGTTCGTATTTGCTGTGACCACTTGGAGGTGGATCCCTTTTCGGGCACCGTATTCGTTTTTAGAAATCGTCTTCAAACAGGGCTCAAGATTTTGGTCTATGATGGCCAAGGGTATTGGCTATGCCACAAACGTCTTTCCAAAGGCCGATTTGCATGGTGGCCGAATTATGGAGCTAAAAGCTCAGAGCTCGAAACCTTTTCTATGCAGGTGCTGATGGCTGCGGGAAACCCCGAAAAGGCTGAGTCTGCGGAGCTCTGGAAACCATTGCCACTTCCTGAAAATAAATTATCCGCGCAAGATGGCGTTCCAGACAAAGACATTATACTCTACTCTCATGGAAATACTCAAATTCAGAGGAAAGACGATCACAGCACAGGATGTGATCTTCATAAACGAGTTGATCGCCAAATACCCGGCATCAAGTAGGCGAGAGCTTTCTCGCCTACTTTGTGAAGCATGGGGATGGCGTCAGGCGAATGGCCATCTTCGTGATATGGTATGCAGAACTTTAATGCTTCAGCTTCATCGGGCAGGGCATATCATTCTGCCTCCGGTTCGGCAACACAATTTAAACCCCTTAGCCAACCGCAAGCGTCCGGATAAAGTCATTGACTTTGACGAAACACTTCTGTGTTGCGCCCTTAAAGAGGTGCAACCCTTGAATATACAGATTGTTAGTGGAACAAAGCACGAAAAACTTTTCAATAGTCTGATAGAAACCTACCACTACTTGGGCTATAGTCATCCTGTTGGAGAGACCATGAAGCACATGGTTTTCCACAAGGATCGACCTATCGCATGTGTTTCTTGGTGCTCTGCAGCACTTAGACTTGGTTTGAGAGATAAACATATCGGGTGGTCGTCCGATGTCAGGCAGAAAAACTTAAAGTATCTCGCATGCAACACGCGTTATTTAATCATGCCGTGGGTTAATATTCCACATCTAGCATCCCATCTTTTGGGATGCCTTTCACGTGGTCTCTCTGACCAATGGGTGCAGCGGCATGGACATCCTCTCTACTATCTGGAAACCTTTGTGCAACCAGATCTTTATAAAGGAACCTGCTACAAAGCTGCCAATTGGAAGCCTCTTGGATTAACCAGTGGCAAGGGAGTCAAAGGAAAGTCGTCCAAAAAGAATGTGCCTGTAAAAGAACTCTTGGTGCTTCCTATCGATAAGCGATATAAACGTAAACTGAATAATGAGCAGGCGACGTAAACAAAAAACTAAAAAACCACGTCGTATAGATATTTCCCCCGAGCAGGCGAAAGCTCTCATTAAGAGAGCATCAGAAAATATGAGCGCCGAGGACACTGAAGTCATCAAGGGAATGGCAGATACATTATTTTTCCTCAGCCAATCCGCAGATCAAAAATCCCAATCTATTCGCCGTTTACTCAAAATTATTTTCGGTTCCTCAAGTGAGAGGAGCAAGGATATTCTACCACCAGAAGAGCCAGAGCCTAACAATAGTGGTGATTCAGATTCAAATCCCTCAGAGTCTGATCCAGAAGAAAGTGAGAATGAAGGCACTGCTAAGGCTGATAGGAGGAAGGGAGGTAAACCAAAAGGAGAAGGTCGGTTAAAGCCAGAAGATTATTCCGGGGCTTCTACTGAACAATTTGCCTGTGAGCATTTAAAGCATGGGGATGCTTGCCCCTTATGCCGTAAAGGAAAACTCTACTTCAAAGAACCAGAGAGACTTGTCAGGTTAACCTCATCTGCTCCTCTGCAGGCGAGCATCTATGAAATTGAGCGTTATAGATGTAATACCTGCGGGGAGACATTCAAGGCTGATCTTCCTGAACATGTGGGAAAGGAAAAGTACGACTCAAAATCAATTGCAATGCTTTGTTTGCTCCATTATGGAGCAGGGATGCCATTCAATCGATTAGAGCATCTTCAGGCTTCAGTCGGAGTGCCATTGCCGTCTTCAACCCAATGGGACATGGTTGTGGGCGGCGCGATATCATTCTTTCCCATAATGGAATATCTGATGAATGAAGCTGCAAACGGCAAGATTATTCACAACGATGACACTACGGCAAAAATTCTTGAGTTCATGGGAAAGCGCAAAGGAGATAAAGCTCTTCAAGAAGATAAGCCTCATCGTAAGGGAATGTTTACTACGGGCATCGTATCACAGCTGAATGATCATCAAATCGCACTGTACTGCACAGGGGTTCATCATGCAGGAGAAAATCTGGAGGCTCTTTTAAAGAAAAGGCAAGTGGACTATGCTCCCATACAAATGTGTGATGGTCTTGAGCATAATGTCCCGAAAGAACTGAAGACTATTCTGGCTAATTGCATGGCCCATGCTCGAAGAAAATTCGTCGAAATTTTCGAAAACTTTCCAGAGAAATGCAAACATGTTATTCTGGAACTTGCGAAAGTTTACCATAATGATGCCTATACTCGTGAGCAAAATATGACCGATCACGATCGTCTTGCATATCACAAAGAAAACAGTGAACTCACCATGAGTGACCTAAGGCTATGGATGCAAAAACAAATTGACGAAAAAGAGGTCGAGCCTAATTCTGGGCTAGGCCAAGCAATAAATTACTCTCTTAAGCGCTGGGAGGCACTGACGCTGTTTCTTAAAAAACCGGGCGCTCCCCTTGATAACAACATTTGTTATGCCGTATACGGCATTACAAATGTAATGCCGCATTCTTGATTATGCCGTATCGATAAGTAATAAAACAGCAAAGATGGTGGTGCTCTAGCTCTGAGTATTGTAGTTATCGGCATAATCAGAGATTTTCTAGGAATGAAATTAGCTCATCAGAAGGGGAGTAGCATTCTGGTATTGTTTTGTCTTGAGTCATGTATTGGAGCGCTTTCCTTTTGATTTCCATATCAGCATGAAGAT
>JADGBV010000472.1 GCA_015231345.1 Planctomycetota bacterium | reverse complement strand
CTTTGGATGTATTGATTATTTGGGTAACGAGTCTCGTAGTAATTTAGATCTGCGAGTGCTCCTCCATAATTTTCTTGCTCAATCAATTTCTCAATACTCATTAATTTCTTAGGGCCGGCATAAAGGTGTGAAAAAACAGAGTAGATGTTCACGAGAACATTCTTACTGCCAAAAAACAAGAATGGCAAGTACAAAATTGCAGCACCAACCATAGTAAGCATAGGCAACACAACTCCGAACTGACCTCTTCCAAGACCAGCGTTCATATTTTGCCATAGAATGGTTACATTAGCACAAGCCGTCAAAGCTAAAAGCAAGAAGACCACTGGCCAACGCCGAAATAATGGACAAGAGTAGGACGTAAACTCATCAGTAAACATAAAGGCTGACAGCAAACCATTTATGCAAAAAAGACTTAATATAAGCCAATCCATATTTATATATTCACAAGTCTTAGAGAAGTCAATACGGCTTTCCCACCTCGGCTTTCTATTGTGATATCATATTCCATATCTTTCGTTTGAGCAACAA
This sequence comes from Planctomycetota bacterium, assembly GCA_015231345.1. Taxonomy (GTDB): domain Bacteria; phylum Planctomycetota; class JADGBV01; order JADGBV01; family JADGBV01; genus JADGBV01. The sequence goes on along the minus strand of JADGBV010000472.1, from coordinate 2,391 downwards.
AGTCATCGACAAAGAAAGTAGCAGTTTTCAATTGACCAGAATTCGTCAACTCAACGAAGCCAGACTTAGCGCCTTTTGAGCCCGCATCGTAATCACATTCCCAGAAAGAACGACAGCTCAGTTAATATATACAAAATATCGACCGCAAAATTCAAGCACCTCCTTTCGAATACATCCTTTAAAACCAATTAAAATAGCATATTAACATTAGAACCTGATAGAACACACCTCTATCTCCCAAACAGACGTCGCCTAAAATGTACTTTTTAGGCACAAAATTTACTATTCATTTTTTGCTCACTGCCTAGACTATGTAAAATCAAATACCGCCTTAAGAAAAAGAGGCGGTTTAGATCTAAACAAAAAGCTCAGCACAATTTTGCAGGAGAATAAAACATTATGCCTCAAAGACCCTTAAACGTTGGTATTATCGGTGGAGGTGGCGGCGCATTTATTGTAAACCCACATCAGAAAGCCATTTTTTTCGATGGAACCCGTAGGGTTTCTGCTGCTGCTCTTATGCCTGATCCCGCTCAAGCCATGGAGGAAGCCGAGAACTGGAATTACCCGATCCAAGGTTACCCCAGCTACGACGAAATGCTTGAAGAAGAACTCAAAAAACCGCTCGGTGAACGTATCGATTACGTTTTAATTGTAACCCCCAATTTTGTTCATTACGACCCAGCCAAAAAGTTCTTAGAAGCTGGAATTCCAGTTTTCTGCGAAAAACCCCTCACCATAACAGTTGAAGAGTCTCAAGAATTGGCAGCCATCGCAAATAGCAAAAATATTCCTTTTTGTGTTGCTCACACTTATTTAGGGCACTGGACCACCCGCTTTGCTCGTCACATTGTAAAATCAGGCCTTTTGGGTGATATTCGCTGGGCCGATTCGTCTTATATTCAAGGATGGCTCGCTAGTCGCGCTGAAGAGGCTGGAGTACAGCAAGCCGAATGGCGTGTCGACCCGAAAAGAGCGGGAGCCAGTGGTTGTGGAGGAGATATTGGCACTCACGCCTACATGCACCTATGCTTTATTACCGGCCTAGAAGTTGAAGAAGTCAGCGCCTTTTTAGTCAACTTTGTCGAAGGCAGAGCTTTAGACGATCACTTCACAACCTACTGCAAACTTTCAAATGGAGGCAAAGCCATGATTCGTGCTTCGCAAATCTCCATTGGGCACAAGAACGATATGGGAATTGAGATTAATGGCGACAAGGGGTCTTTGATATGGGAACAGGAAAATCCTGAAAAACTCGTTATACTTCTTAAAGGACAACCAGAAAGAACTTATTGGCGTGGAGATGTTGAAGCCAACGACGGATTCCTTGGTGACCTTCCTGAAGATTTAATGAGCGAACCCACCATTCCATCCGGACACACCGAAGGCTTTCACGATGCCTTTGCTCGCTTACACCGCTACTTCGAAGTAGATGTGAGGTCATATCTAGAAGGCAAATACGAAAAAGCCGATGGCTCAAAATATGCAGTCGTCGACGATGGAGTCAAAGCGTTACAGTTCATTTCTGCCGCCGTTGAAAGTAACAACAATAATAACTCTTGGGTTAAGCTGTAATTAGCAACGACCTACGCAACAAGTCGGGATCAAAGTCTCACACGAGACTTTGATCAAGTCAATCCAGAAAACTCTTCTATTACTTTTAAGCTTCAGCTTTATATCTAAGAGGATTTTCCGGATTGGCATTTCCGCAAGAAGTGCTCATTTCACTTCCTTCTTTTCCTTGCACCAATTATCTTAAAAGCTCAAGCTTTTCATAAAAACGCAGTCTGGAAACATAGCCTTTATGAGCTTCACTAATAGTGTAATACCCAGAATTTTTAGGCCCAAAACATAATCCTTCCCCAGCTGGTTCTCGCCACTGCCCCAAAAAAACACTTGGTTTCTCATTCAGCATTTTTTTGATGATATCTTCACCATCCTCCACCTTCCAATAATATGCGCGCCTATGTGTGCGAATAAGTAATTCATTGCCATCAAGAGATAAGTCACCAGCAATAATTCCTCCTGGCTCCAAATGAATCTTTTTTAGGTGCTTTATCCTCCCCAGAGATTGCAAGGTCTGAGTTTTATTTTTCTTACTAAGCTGACCACTGAAAACCATGGCTTTTTCTCTATCTTTCGAGACGATATAAAACTTTTGTTTGGCTGAGTCCACCAATAATGCCTCTGCATTATAATTATTCTTTTTTCCATAAACAAATGGATACTGAATGCATTTTTTTGATTTCACATTAAATGGTTTTTTAAGCTTCTGTACATCTGGCTCTTCGAACTGGTAGATCACTTTCACTTTCCTCCGACCATTATTATCACCCATATCCCCGACATAGAGATAATTCTTTCTCCCATTTAGGTCTTGGCCCCGAGCCA
>JADGBV010000471.1 GCA_015231345.1 Planctomycetota bacterium | reverse complement strand
AAACTCCCTCGCTTCCATTACGATGTCTTCAACTGGGCATCTAATGCGAGACGAGCAATGGGGGCCTCATTTACATTAAAGGCAGTGCCGCGAACTCCAGCAGCAGCTACGGGAGTTTTCACACTAAAGCGCAGGCCTTTTTTTGACATGCGTGTTCTCAGTAAGCGTCTTTTGTCTTCAGCAAGTATGATTTCTGCTTTACCAGGGTAAGCTTTTTTGAATTTGTCTATTTGATAATGACAATAACGTCGCCAGCCTTGAATGCCGAGGAGTAAATCTAATGCTTGAGGGGCTTCGGGATTTTCCTTATCGAGGTAAATGTGAGCATCGGCAAGTTCTTGAACTTCGGATTCAAGAAAAACACAAACAGGCAGGCTCGGTGGATGCTCGCGTGTTTCAAGCATTTCACGAATTCTTTCGTCACTGGTTGTGATGCCGAGTACGGCACTTAAAGGCGCTCCCCTTTGATTTGTGGTCTTAACGTTGACCTCAACAAGATCACCGGGGAGGTAATGTTCTTTATTGGTTGTGATCTCAATATTAAAGGGGTCTTTTTGTTCTTTGTAGATCAGACGTTCGGCTATGGGGAGCCCTTCTTCATTTTCCAGTGTGGCTATTAATACTCCAGCAGAGTCGCCCTCTATATTGAAGCTAATATTTTCCTCGATTAAACCTTCTGAGTCAGTGCATACAATTGTTGAAGAACTGATGACTTTCTCACGTTGTCTTAGCGTAAGTTTGTAGGATCCCTCTGTGCTTAAGGATACTTTTAGAATGATCATTTCTTGAGCAGAAAATATTTTTTGTATTGGTGTAATAATGGCTCCATAGGATAGAGCTTTTGGTAGTGGGTGTTTTTTTGTAATGCCAGATGGTTCATCAATAATGAGATGGTAGCTAAAATCACTCTGAGGAGTGATATTAAAGACTCCACGACCTTCATGAGTGGTCGAAAAGTGACCCGCGACCTGATTGTCGCTGCGCATGATGCGGCCTGAAATATCAGCTGGTTTGGCTGCTGGGGTCAGGGCCTGCAAGTAGACTCGTGAGGGTAAACCATTAACGAGTTCTCCGCTTTCTGGGTATAGACTGAGGTCTACGCTCTGGAGTAAAATGGGCAGGGTTTTACCTCGATTTTCTATCACTCCGCCATCTTTAACGGTAAAGTTAATAGAGCCTTCGCCACGTTCAATCTGAGTAGGTAGGGTAAAGAATGCTTGTGTTTTGCCTTCGTGGTCGACAGATAAGGTCATTTGCTCAAGCATTTGCCCATCAAGCCTTGCTGCAAACTGTACTTCTGCACCGAGTGGCAGGCCGCCTTCAGATCTTTTTACATCTAGTTCTGCCAAGACTGTGTCGCCAGGGCCATAACCATCTCGGTCAAATGTGATTTGCATATTAAGGCGAGATGGTCTGTAGGCACGAACTTCAATTTTTCGTTTCGTAGAAGTCATCCCCATGAAAGTTCCTTTGGTTGAAATGGTATATTCCCCCCCACTGATGTTTTCGTCCAGAATATATGAGAACCCTGCGCTGCCTTCTTTTAAGTTGGCTCGTAATGTTTTGACACGACTGCCTTTGGGATCAGTAAGGGTCATTCTGATTGAATGATTCTCAAGGCAGGGTTTTCGGCTGGAACTATCAAGGACTACGACGCGAACGTAGAGAGTGTCTCCACCTTTATAGACAGCTTTATCACTTTGAATATAGGCTTGTAAGCGATTGTCCCCTCCAAGCTCGGAAGGTGGGGCTATTATAAGATTGCTGGAAAATGTGAGGGCCCATGTTGTGCAAATTATGCACAGGGAGCTAAGAAATATGAGTAAGCGTTTTAGCATGGAAAATCTCCAAAATTTTGGTTATGAAGGGTAAGACGCATTGTGATTTAGAAAAGTTCCCGAAATATTTTATTTATTATCAAATTGCGCGTATTTATCTACGATGTGTTTTAAGGTCATAAGATATGACTTAAAATAATAGCAAAACAACATTTATGTTGTTTTACTAAAAAAAACTTACCTTTAAGTCGCATGAGGGCTAACTTGCTGGAATATAAGTGATTCAATGTCGCAATATAGTATTTCAATAAAAAAATACACTTGTCTAAATAACTATTTTCAAATACTTTAATACTTAAATTTGGATCTCCGCTAATTTAGCATACAAGTTGCTAAGATCACTATATCTAGCATGATATATTAATATAATAAGGAAGAGAATATGAGTATTGAGTGGTCCGAACAAGATGGTTTGAAGATTTTTAGAGATGAGAATGGCTCTGCTCATTCCTTAATGTTTAACAAAGCTATTCCTCTTGAAACAACATTAGGTCTATTAATGCCAAATTTTTCATCCGAGGATATGGGGCGAAATAAGCATGCTGCTGTAAAATTATATAATGATGGTGAAGTAAAATCTCTACCATTAGCAGAAGCGACTTTAATAGAGAGTCCACTCGGCATGTATAAAGCTGAATTACTCACTTTTCATCAAAGTGGAAAATTGAATAGAATTTTTCCTCTAAATGGACGAACAACCGGGTACTGGACTGAGGAGAATGAATTTGCTTTAGCTGAAGAAGTCGTCATTGATAGTCCAGCTGGGAAGCTATTTGTAAAACCAATCTATATGAGCTTTTATGAAAGTGGTGCTTTACTGAGTGTGGCCTTATGGCCAAAAGAAAAAGTGTATGTCAATACGCCTCTTGGAACATTATGTGTAGAAACGGGTGTGAGTTTTTACGAAAATGGGCAGGTAAAGTCGCTTGAATTATCTAGCCCTACGGTGCTAAAAACACCCATCGGTGATGTTGAAGCTTATAATAATGAAGCGCTTGGCATAAGTGCTGAAAATAACTCACTTAATTTTTATGAGGATGGACGTTTAAAGTCATTTTTTACCACCTCCCAGTCAGTTGAGGTT
>JADGBV010000470.1 GCA_015231345.1 Planctomycetota bacterium | reverse complement strand
TAGTCTTTCCTTCTCTTCTCACCTTTTGTTATACTGAAGCGGACATTTTACCACCAACGGAGCCCTACTAATCACTCCTATCGAGTTTAACTTTTTCTGATGCACCAGAACAGTTATGGGGGTCATACCAACCCAAAGTTTCAATAAAGGCACCATCACGAGGGCTACGAGTATCGCTTGCCACAACTCGGTACTGAGCGTGATTCTTGTGTCCTGTTCTTGTCAGGCGAATTTTTACCGCCATATTTAAAGCTCCAGATAAATAAAAGGAAGGGCAGAATAAAGGCACCCAAACTTCTTCAAGACTGGAGCCCATCTAAGTCAAAATGGCAAAAATTTAGCTTAAACCCTCTCCAACTCAGAGTTTGAGGAAATGAGTCCAGTGAGCACTTCACGCAACTCATCAAAAGAAGTATAGCCTGAATAATTCGGGTAATCGGCCAGAACATTTTCTGGGGCTCTAAAAAAACAGCCATGGTCAGCTTCCTGAATCATGCTGACATCGTTATAAGAATCCCCGCAGGCAAATGTGCGAAAATTTAAATCTCGAAAAGAAAGAACAGCTCTTCTTTTAGGGTCTTTAATGCGAATATTGTAATTCTCTATTCTCCCCGAGGGAGCCAGTGTTAAGTTGTGGCAAAAAAGTGTTGGCCACCCCAGAGCAGGCATTAAGGGCTTAGCAAATTCGTAGAAAGTATCCGAGAGAACAATTAGCTGACACTGACTTTTCGCCCAATCAAGAAATTCCCTTGCACCCTCAACGGGCTTAATGGTAGAAATAACCTCCTGAATTTTATCGATGGTAATGCCATGTTGATCCAAAAGGCGCAAACGCCCCAGCATCAGCTCATCGTAATCTTGAACATCACGAGTGGTTAAAGCAAGTTCTTTAATCCCTGTTATCTTGGAGACTTCAATCCATATTTCAGGTAAGAAAACACCCTCCATATCAAAACAAGCAACTAGCAAGAGAACACCTCATCAAAATTTCTAAAAAACAAGTCTCGATCTTTCATTGGAAGAGAATTTACCCCTCCTGCCTTAGACCGCCCTCCACCAGTAGGGTGCTTAACAGCTAAAACATCTGCTCCTTCAGGGCGATTTAAAGGAGCCCTAATACTGATTCGGTAATGCTCTTCATCGAGCTGAGTGAATATGGCATGAGCCAAATCAGGCTCATTCATGACCATTTCATTGCTAAAAACACCAGACATACGAGCGCTTGCAGGACTTTTGGGAAGCAAAACACAGACTCCCGCCGAGCTTCTATATATTTCCTTAGCATTACCCATTTCTTTTTCATCAGCTGTCTTTTGGGCAATAATTTTATGAAGACAAGCTGATTTCTCATAATACTCAAAAGGGTCAGTATACTTTTGTAGATCTAAATAGACATCCCCCGGCCAGACGCTAAGGTCCTCAGCTTTTTGCCCATAACCATTATAATTGAGTGCTTCGCCTATTTCTTTGAGCTGAGTCAATTGCTCTTCACTTAAAGAGGAGCCTAAAGCTCGAGCTTGAGCTGATAGATTATCTCCAAAAGCTGCTGCCACGGCCCATAAATAAAAACGACCTTCAAGGTGCTCATTCACGATTAAACCTGTACAGGCATCAGAGCTCAAGTTAATATGAGACTTTAAAGAAGAAGTCGCTGGAATCTCTCCGGCACGGTGATGATCAAACCATTCAATTTCGGCTCCCTCAGCCAGCAAGCGATCTAAAGCCTGAGCATTACTCTCCATGGATATATCTAGAACAGTAATACTAGAATTTTCTCCAGAAGGAATTTGCTCTAAAAGCTTAATATCTCTTTTGACACCAGTGATAAGCACGGATTCCCGAGGAAAAGCTAACCTGAGCTGATGCAAGGAGAGAATACCATCGGCATCGCCATTAAAAACATCATGATGGCTCAAAACGTTTTCTCAGTCTTTATAAGGAGAGTCAAAGTCGTGAGCTTCAAACCCTTCTTGCACATGAATGGAGGTTAGGTCCCCACCATTCACACCTCTTTCACTGACGGGTACGCCCATGGCATGAAAACCATTATCAACGTAAAGGACCGTTCCTGTAATAGCTGAACTGAGCTGCGAGCAAAGAAATGCCACCGCATTGCCCACTTCTTCAGTTTTCAAAATCTTAGCCAAAGGCTGATTTCGAGTTGAATAATCCAAAATTCGGCCAATAAATCCTATGGCCTTAGCGGCGCGAGAGCCCAAGGGGCCAGCAGAAATCGTATTCACTCTTACGCCATAAGCGCGACCGCACTCATAAGCCAAGTAACGTGTATCTGACTCCAAAGCAGCTTTAGCCGTTGACATGCCGCCGCCATAACCGGGAATGGTTCTTTCACTAGCGAGGTAAGTCAAAGAAACCGCCGCTCCCTCAGCAGACATTAAAGGGCAAAAATGCTGACACATGCTAACCATAGAATAAGCCGATGCAGAAATAGCAGCCAAATACCCGGAACGACTCGTTTCAAGCAAAGGCTTTTTAACTTCTGGGCCATTTGCTAGGCTATGAATCATAATATCCAGTTTACGGCCACCTAAATCTTTCTCCAATTGTGCAGCAACTTCAGAAATCGTATATTGAGCGAAGGCTTTGTAGCGCTTGTCCTCTTTCACCTCAGCGGGAACGTTGTCGGGACTATCATAAACGGCATCTAGAGGGTATATTTTCTTGAAACTCATCTTCGAGCCATCTTCCAAAGTCATGGAGCTATCAAATTTACCCCTTTCCAAGGACTTAGTAAATAGATTATAGACCGGCGGCCAAGTGCCAACGTACACTTCAGCTCCAGCTTCAATGAGTTTACGAGCAATGGAAAAACCAAAGCCCTGATCATCTGCTATTCCAGCCACAAAAGCTACTTTGCCACGTAAATCAATTCCCAGCATTATACTTAACCGTTCAACTTATTTCTCGAT
>JADGBV010000046.1 GCA_015231345.1 Planctomycetota bacterium | reverse complement strand
GAGGCTTATAAGTATTTCTATAATGATGAGCTTTTTAAGCAAGCTGAATTTGACCGAGGTGTTAAGCTAAGGGAAAAAAGTTGGTTTACGAATGGGCAGATTGCTTCTGACATAAAGTTTAGTAATGCACGCGTTCAAGCCATTAAGCTGTGGACACTTGCAGGCAAAGAGCTGCCTACCAAGGTGTATTTAAAACGAAAAGAACAAAAAGATCCCATTTTTGAGTTATGCCAAAGGATTCAAAAGCTTCTTGCTAAAAACCTTAGTGACCAGGAAAATTTATCAGTTTGGGCAGACCCTCCCTCACTTATTGAAAGTCATTACTGCCCTCAAGGTGGCATAAAGACGAGCACAAAGAAGGATAAAGCTGCTATTACGGTGGATGGCCAGCCTCAAGCTTATGTCCCTTATAATATTTTGAAAGTTTTTAAAGATTTTAAAGGAAAACACCCACAGGAAGAGGGCTATTACTACTTTAATGCCAATGCAATGGATGGGAAATCTAAGTTGAGTTTTGAGTATGATAGCGAAACACGCTTGGTGATGGAGGTCTATGATTGGGGGAAAAATGGCGATAAAAAAGTAGCCGTAGGCTTTGCTGATGGCCATGTGCGTTTCTTTGATGCCCCCACTCTCCCTGCTTCGCAGCTTAATTTAAAAGAAATTCTAGCTCGAAAAGGAAATGAACAGCTTTAGAGCTTTTGCTCTAAAAAACTCATCACAATTTTTGGTGACCGACTTTTTATGATAATGCTCATTAAATCATCATAGATAGGGTGCTCTTGGCCAAAAATTCGCCGGCACATTTCCAGGTAATAGCGATGGGACCAGTATTTTTGTGGGTCCTTAAGGCAAAACGAAAGCATGGTGGCAAAGAAATTGATTTTTTCCCGGTCTGAACTATTGATTTCACAGCCTTGATTCAGGCTTTCAATGATATTACTGATGATAAAAGGGTTTTTGATTAAGCCCCTTGCTGCCATAAGTCCTGTAGAATAAGGAATACTAGCGCATTCAAGGACATCCGAATAATTAAAGATATCTCCACTTAAAAGCACGGGGAGAGGTGCGCTGAGGGCGCATGCTTTGATGAGGCGCTCTTTTCTTTGTGAGCAGGGTTGATATTCCTCGTTTACTGTGCGGTGGTGAATCATTAATAAGTCGAGGCCAGCTGCGCATAAACGAGGAATAATTTCTTCCATTTCATGGGCGTGGCTTCTGCCTGTGCGAATTTTTGCACTAATAGAAAGGTGGGGTAAAGCTTGCTGTGACTTTTGTACGATTTTTTCCATCAGCTTTGGTTCACTTAAGAGGGCTCCTCCAGCGCCACTGCTGAGAACGGTTTTACTGGGGCAAGCAAAATTAAAGTTGATGCCCTTAACGGCTTCTACTTCAGCGAAGCGCTTTGCTGTTTCACAGAGCCTATCTGGATCGCGGCCCATTAGTTGGACGATGAGGGGAAGTTTGGTTTCTAAGAAGTAATCAATGGCTTTTATTAATCGAGTTCTACGGGGTACGGAAACAGAAATGCGTATAAAAGGCGTGATCCAAGCCCCCACTTGGCTTTCTTGCATGAGAGCATGACAAAATGCAGGACTGAGCACACCTTCCATGGGAGCCGGCAATACTCCGTTTGGTAGAACCCCTCCCCCTTTGAGGTGGATTGGTTTTAAATAACGTTTGGCTTGGGAATTATCTGCTATGGGCATGAGAAAGGTGGGTTGCCTTTTGCTTTTTTGATGACGCTCGGAAAAAAGGGATTAAAATGGGATCTACTCTATATTTGGCCACTTGTAATGCTGCTTTATCACATTGTAGGTGAAGCCCCAAAGAAATGTGCCTTCGATTTTAATGGCAGGTTTTTTAATGCTGGGTTGATCTGGGTAAAAAGCATGAAGTTCATGTTGAGAAAAGTCGTTTAAGGAGGACTCTTTTACCCAGTAAGATGCTGCGACTTCTTTGGGGTCGAGCTTAAGGTCGACTCGGGAACTTGGGATTTCAAAAGCATAAACCATTACGGGAATAGGGTTTTTGCGGATATAATGCCCTGCAAAAAAAATGCCCATTTCACTTATACACTCTTCCCTTTTCAGGGTTAGGCCACATTCTTCATAGGTTTCTCTAATGCTTGTAGCACATAAATCTTGATCTTCCTCTTCATATCGACCTCCTGGTAAAGCCAGATGGCCTGACCACGGGTCATTGGGGTGCTCGGCTCTTTTAAGGATGAGGATTTCGCTGCTATCACGGGCTTGAATGAGTGCAACAGCAGCTTTTGGAGTTTCTGAAGTGGTATTGTGAGAGCTTTTCATTGTATCTATCTTAGTGAGCGGTCTGTTTTCAAAAATAAGCTTTGTAATAAGAAGATAAAAGATATTGCGATAAAAATTTATTATTATAATTCAACTCATGCAAGAGAGATTGATGCATTTATTGGTAATTTGGTGTTTGCCCATTTTTTTGGTGTCTACATCGAACCATCTAGATGCTCAATCTAAAGATCCCATCATTTTTGGCATGTCCACCGCTTTAACAGGACCTACGCGCAGTCTGGGCGAAAATATGCGTGCGGGTGTATTAGCAGCTTTTGAGGAAGTGAACCGCAAAGGTGGCATTGAAGGGGCTCCCCTTGAACTCATCTGTTTGGATGATGGCTACGAGCCGGCGCTCACTATTCCTAATATGATGAAATTAATCCATGAGGATAAGGTCATGGCTATTATTGGTAATGTAGGTACTCCAACTTCTGTGACTGCTATTCCTTTGGCTCAGAAGTATAAAACTCTTTTTTATGGTGCGTTTACAGGTGCTGGCGCTTTAAGGAGAAATGGCGGAGTGATGCCTTATGTGATTAATTACCGAGCCAGTTATGCGGAAGAAACAGCAGCTATGGTGAAGGCTCTCATTAAAAACAAATTAGCTAGAGTAGATGAAGTTGCTTTTTTTACCCAACGTGATGCTTATGGTGATGATGGCTTTTTAGGAGGCCTAAGAGCCTTAATTGAACAAGGCCTTGAAGATAATAATGTGATTCATGCTCGTTATGAACGAAATACTTTAGCTGTCGAAGGGGCTTTGGCAGATTTTTTAACCGAAGAAAAACCACCAAAAGCCATTATTATGGTTGGGGCTTATGCTCCCTGTGCAGCCTTTGTTAGGTTAGCCAAAAAGCATGGCTTGGATGCCTTGTTTCTGAATGTGTCTTTTGTTGGTGCTAATGCCTTAGCAAAGAAATTAGGAGAAGAAGGAGACGGAGTCGTCATTACACAGGTTGTTCCTCATATCGATTCAGATTTACCTACCGTAAAAGCTTATAAGCAGGCTTTAAGCAGCTGGAATGAAGCCTATGAGCCTAGTTTTGTTTCTCTGGAGGGCTATATAAGTGCTCGTATACTTATTGAATCTATGGAAAGGTATAAAGGAGATAGATATAAAAGAAGATACTATATTAAGGCCTTGGAGTCTTTAGGTAAATTTGATTTAGGTTTAGGGGCTCCTTTAAATCTTGATAGCCAAGACCATCAGGCTAGTCATATGGTTTGGCCTACTTATATCAAAGACTCTAAGGTGCAGCCACTGAATTGGCAAGGGCTATTAGGCTTAAATCCATGATGGCGAAGAAAGTATTCCTACTCATACTAATTAATGGCCTTTTGATGGTCTTGTTTAGTGGGATATTTATAGCCTACCAGAACATGGAAGGTCGGTGGACAAAGATAAATGATGAAAGGCAAAATGCAAAGATAGAGCATTTGCAACAGAGTCTCTACCATTTTCAAGACTATGTTAGCCAAAATGAAATTGCTATACTGAGTGAGCATCGAGATGACTTAGCGAATGAGAGTGTTGAAGTGATAGATCATCACCTGATATTAGAAGGTGTGCTTCTTGATTATCCTGAATCTCATGATTATATCCATCAACTAGAGGAAATTCTGATCAAGAAGAAAGCTCTTGCTGAGTTTTTTTACAAAGAAAAAAAACGTATGCAGGAACTTTATGCTTCTGCTTTAGTGCAGTTAAATAAAGCTCGTGATGAAGTTGGTTTGCTTCAGGGGCAAATCTATTTACAGAAGGTGGTGGACTTTAAGGAGCGGCAAAAGTCTATGGATATACCTGAGAATAAACAGGATGCTGCCCGTTATGTATATGAAGCTTTAAAGAGTAGCTCCCTCGACTCTATTAGTAAAGAGATTGATGAGCTTATGGTCTTAACTCGTGAATTCTTTTATGAAAGCAATGAGCATTTACTATATGATCATCGTGATAATAAAATTATTCCTTTGCTCCTCAGGTTATCCTTTTTCGTGGAAAAAAGTGAAAGAGAGGGCTTCTCGTTGAATTTGCGAGAGTACATTGATCATTACTCATTACTCATAATTGGAGTCAATCTTAAACAGCTTTTTGTTCCCGACATTCAATATTCAGAAGACAATGTTTGGAACTTAAAGAAGAAGCAATTGGTTTATGATGAAAAAAATGCGCTTTTATATAGTAAAGTGAAGGCCATAGGAAAATCAGTGAAAAATTATGTGCAGAAACTGAGGGGCCGAGTGCAAAATGAAATGCGCGAGATCAATGCTAGTAAGGGGGACTTACAAGAACAAAGCAAAAAAAATGCCTCCTTAGCCTTTATAATTTATTTATTTTTCTCAACAATAGTCACGGGCTATATTCTCTGGAGGGCTTATTGTATTTTGCATCATCAATATGGTGATAATGCAACCCAAGAAGTTGCCCCCCAAGATATTACAGGATGAAGATGTCTTCTTGAAAGTGTATTACTGATTCAGTAATATTTTCTCAAAATCTTCGTAAGCTTGCTCCAGCTTGTCATTAATAATGACATGATTGAAAAGGTGGCTATCACTCATTTCCAATTCTGCTTCTTGCAGGCGGCGCTTGAGGGTGCTTTCGTTTTCTGAGCCTCGTTTATCCAATCTATCTTTGAGGGCCTCAAGAGAAGGTGGGCTAATAAAAATACTGGTGAGGTCACTTGGGTCTAAAGTTTTCATAAGACTTTTCGCTCCCTGAATATCAATATCCTTAATAAGACTTTCTCCCTTGATTAAAGAGTCGTCAATTGTAGCTTTTAATGTGCCGTAGTACTGTCCATAGACATCGGCATATTCCAGAAACTCTCCCTTATCATTTTTTGCTTTAAAGTCTTCTTTGCTCATAAAAAAATAATGTTCACCATGAACTTCTCCTTCTCTCGGAGATCTTGTGGTGACAGAAGTCGGAAAAGTGAAATGATCATACTTCTTTAAAAAGGCTTTAATAAGAGTGCTTTTTCCGCAGCCCGAAGGTCCGCAAACAATAGTGAGATGACCTCGTTTCATTAATCTTCCTCTTTTAGAGGCCTGTTAAGTAAAGTGCGAATGACCTCTTTCGCTTCTTTTTGCTCGCAGGCTATTTCGTAAACAGCACGACACAGGGGCATGTCGAAGTCTAACTGATCAATCTCGGCAATGAGTGATTTTGCCGTATGAACTCCTTCTGCCAATTTTGTGTATGGTTGGTTCTTCTTCGTCACCAGTTCAATGCCAAAAGCACGGTTTCTGGAATGTGGACTACAGCAAGTCGTGACTAAATCGCCCAAGCAGCTTAAACCATTAAATGTTTCTCTATTTGCCTTGCGGTAATACCCGTAGCGTTTTATTTCGCTCAAGCCTCTCGTGATTATTGTCGAGATCGTATTCATGCCAAAGCCAAGACCTTCGGAAACTCCAGTGGCAATGGCAATAATATTTTTTAGGGCTCCTCCTAGCTCAGCTCCTAAACGATCTGCGCTATAATAGGGGCGAAATGATTTTCCCGACATAGCTTTGAGCAGTTCTTCGGGGAGTTCCTTGCCTATTCCTGCTAAAACGACGCTGGTGGGAATAGAGCGGCAGATTTCTTCGGCATGAGAAGGGCCTGTTAGGGTGTAGACATTTTCTTTTGCTAAGCCAATGTCTTCAAGAACTTCACAAGGAGTTTTGAATGACCCTAACTCCAATCCTTTGGATGTACTTATGACTGGACCATTAAATTCGTGTAGTTTAAGTTTTTGAACTGTATCCCTTAGTTTTTGTGTAGGGATGCAAGAAATAATAACATCATACTGGTTGAAAGAAACATCTCCACTAACAAGTTTTATATTACTGGGTATTTTGTAACCAGGTAAATATGTGGAGTTTTCCCCATCTTGAGCTAAAAGATTCAGTTGCTCTGGGCGACGTACCCACAAGCTTGTGGGATTGTTTTCCTGAAAGACTCCTGCCAGAGAGGTTCCCATGGCCCCAGCACCAATAACTAATAATTCCATGGTATGCTAATAGGCGAGTTGAATGGGGTATGAACTGTTGATGTAACGGGTGCCTACATTTTCTTTGACCGTCAAATTGGCAGTCTGGCCAATATATTTTTTGCCTCCAGGGAGGTAGATGGACTGGATTGATTTCTCTCCAGGTTCGATAGATTTAAATAAGGCTTCTAACGCTTCGCCTCCAGGCATTAGGGCAGATGCGATAAAAGAGCTGGGCTTGGTTGCTGTATCTTTTAGTTTAATATGAATATTCACTTGGAGTCCACCTTCGGCTTCGAAGAAGTTCATGCCTAATTCTACATCAGAGTTTATCATGTCTTCGCGGTAAATTTTAACGCTATGACTATTTTTAGGTCTCATGAGACTAATTTTTAGTTCTGTCCAAACTGGGATGGCATTATCTAAAGGGCTAAGAGCAGAGGGTGAGAGTTGCATTTCGTGCTTTTCACTCATGTTATTTTTGAGCTCTTGAGAAAAAATACTTTTTTCAGTCAGCCAATCTTGAGGATAGGAGATGCGAAAATCAAATTTACCTAACTGCCCGAAATGATTCATAATACTGGCACTTTGCTTCTGCATTTTCACAGCGGCTTTTAAGTCTTTTTCATGCAATTGATATGAGAGTATGGTTTTCCATAATCCAGGGTATGGGCTGGAGAGGATAAGAGGAGTAGAATTGAGGTTGAAACTTACGCTAAAGTCTTTTTTGATCTCTAGTTTTTTGGGATTCCCCATAAGGTCTAGGAGTTGTAGGTTTCTACCGAGGTAGAAGTTTGCAGGGCCTTGACTACTTTTTCGCCATAAGACAGAAAAAGCATTTTGGTCTTTAATGAAGGTGTAGTTCTGGATATCTTTGTCAGGGTATTGAAAAGAACCTATGAATTGGGCGTTTTGTAACCACTGCACCATAGTTTTAATGGCAAAAAAGGAGGACTGTGGTGAGTATGATTCGCTCATTAATCCTCTTGATTCATGGGTGAGGCGGTCGATAAATATTTTGTTGATACGTTTTTGACCGGTGGATTTAAGTAAGGTGATCTTCTTAACCATATTTTCGATAATGGTCACTCGGTCTGCTTCAGTGTTAGAGTCAAGCTGCAAAGTGATGTTGAGTAGACGGTCTTTTTCTTGGTTGAGTTCGGCCTTAAGTTCTTCTAGACTCATACTTGCTGGGATATAAAGGTTTTTTTCAATCCCCTCCCCTTTAAGGTCTTTGGCCCATGGATAGGGAATTAGGGTTTTCATCCAACTTGTTTTCTTATTGAAGAATTCCTGAATTGTTTTGGAGTCATTGATATTTTGATTATTTAGTGGCTTGGAGTCTTCGCCTAGTTGCCAAGAGCTTAGAACATTGCCGTACTTAAAAATAATGTCTTCGAGAGTTTGCACCCATTCATTTTGGTGAGTAGGGAAGGTGTCGCAACAGTGTTTAGCTTTTGTGACGGAAAACTTTTCATGCTCTCCTGCTTCAACAGGGATTTGGTTAATGGTTCCTGTAAATTGATAGCCATTATCAGGCGCCTCTTTGAGGAGAAGGTCTTTGAGTTCTGGTAGGCCCTCTTCTGTGCTGTAGGCAATAAAAGAAAAGGGCTCGGGGAGTAAATCAATTTTACTATCCTTAATCCCCAAAGTTTTCATGGCCTGAATTAATTGATTAAAGGGAGGTTTAGGCCTACCGAGTATTAAGCCAAACTCTCTTTTATCGTCTTTGCTCTCTTGGGTGGTATTTCTAGCAAGCATTTCTTCGAGTTCGATTAGGGTTTTGTCTTCCTTTTTGAGGGCTGACTTTACATAAAATAAGCCATTTAATTCTGTAGAGCCAGCAATTTTTTTCGCAATTAAGTGCTGATTTAAGCTGCCTTTGAATTTTTCTTGATAAGAATCGATGGTTTGATTCATGAAGTCCTTAACTTCAGTTGTTAAGGTATAGCTTCCGCCGACTTCAGTTCCTTCGATGACTTGTTCATACTCTATTTCTTCGCCTATATTAAAAATATTGAGCTCTTTTTTGGTGATTATTTTAATTCGCGGGCTAGTGGAAATATTGACGCTGTCGATCCACAGGCGTGACCTTCCCGATGGTCTGCCTTTAAGGTGGAAAAATAATGAACATGAATGAGTTTTTGCAGGAAGATTTTCTATGCGAAGGTTTTGACTTCGCTGCCAATCAGAGGGAAAAACCTTGAGTTCTTGGGTGAAGGGCTGGATGAGTTCATTATTTTCATTATATGTGTTTAGACCGAAAATGAGCGAGTTATCAAACTCTTCTCCCAGATGCTGCCCTTTTACATAGAAGTGTAGGTTATAAGAAAACCTTTTATCTAATACAAGAGGAGCGGAGTAAAGGCCAGCTTTTCCTCCAGCGAATGATATTTTCAGGCTTTGAGAGTCTTTGTAACCAGTTGAGGAATCTAGCTTTACAATATGAAATTGCTGAAAACTTTCGCCTTTTTCGAAGAACCAAGTATCAGGAAACTGGTTATTATCGCGGTCGGTATCGAAATTAAATTCTCTTTTTGCCTTAACTTCATTGAGGAAGTCGAGTTTTCTTTGGTTACTTGAATCGGAAAATAAGTAAAAAGGTAAAGAAAAAATTAACGATAATACAATTAAGCTTCTGGTCATTTTAAGAGGCAACCCCCTCCACCACTTTGAGTTCGATTAGTAAAGACAGAGACTTCATTATTGCTGGGCTCAAAATCATTAAATGAGGTTCGGTTCGGATTAGATGAGTCTGATTGTGTTTGTGAAATTGAAAAGCTATAGCTTCCATAATCGCCAGCTGTTAAGTTATACCCTGCCGAAGCTCCAGGGCCATAGTTTTTGCTAAGACTATTAAACCGAGAAACCTCGACGATATATTCCTGATTTTCTTCAGCTTGCAAGAAAATATATGATGACATATTTGAATTAACTCCAGCTCTTTGGGCATTAGAAGTGACGAGTTCTTGGCTTCCGGCCTTATATATTTTTAGTTGGGTTAATGCTCCGTTCTTGCAATAACCAGTTTCTATATCATAACTTTTTCCTGCTTCAGCAGTAAAAGAGAAGTAATCTTTGTCCCCTCGGGGGTAAAAAGTGAGGTCATGGAACTGTGCGTTAGAGGGATCGCTAATATGGGTGCTTTTTGATATGTTCTGTTGGCCTTGCTGGTCCGCCTGGTAAGCCATGTTACGACTTTGGGTTTGCTCCTTGAGTTCTTCGCCTGTAGGGCTTCCAGACCAAACTTCAAAGAAAAGGTCTAGAGTTGCTTGTTGGGAAGGGGAATTGCTTGCGTGATTAGGGAGTTCTTGTAGTGTTTCTAAGACCTTCTTTTTTCCTTCAGAAGTGAGTGAGATGTTCCACAGGACACTTGATACGGCAATTTCCACATCGCTTCCCCACCCTGCCGGTTTGGGTTTGCTAATATCGAAAAAACTTACATCACTTGATTTGCCTGTTTTGGTTCCCAGTGAGTCAATATGGGTGGGGTCGTTTCTTACCAAAGATGAGATATAATGGGCTAATCCTTCGGACCAACTCAGGCGCAAGTCGCACTGTGAATTAATGGTATGGTACCCACCCATGGAGTGATCGGTGCTGATGTTTTCTACTAACCAATGGCCAAATTCGTGAAAAATAATATCATCATCATAACCATCTGGGTCTGAATCAGTACCTTGAATAAAGATGATGCCATTTCCTGGCTCAAAACGAGTGCTGCTTGCTGGCCAAACAGCATTTAAGGGAGCATCGGTTTTGATGTTGTTTTTATTCATCCATCTTTTTGCTTTAACAAGCTGAGCAAAAACATTAAAAGCATTGGCCAATTCACCTTTAATAGTTGCATCGACATTATGGCTTGGAATTTTTTGTTTACCTAAAGGGTAAGCATGAACTTTTTCAATGAGCTTGCCTCTCTGGCTCCCGCCAACTTTGCTATGATTATTTTCTGTTAAAACAAAAAGGATTGCTTCGTCAGCAGAGTCTATTTCTATGACGAACTCCCCTTTATTGTTAGTTTGGGTTTCACCGACGATATCACCATCAGTGTTTTTTGCGACAACCGTTGCCTTTGGGATGGCAACGATTTTAGTGACTTCTTGGGTTTGGTTTGAATAGGGTCGGGAATAGACCACTTTTTCGTATGACAATTCTCCGGAAATGGAGCTGGCCTCAGCGAGCAGTGTTAAGAAAAGAAAGGTTCCTGTGCAGGTGAGTTGCTTTCGAATTGTCATAGGCTATATCATTCTCGTCTGATCCGTCGTTTTCCTTCGCTAGCGCGGTTAATGGTTTTTTGATTTAATAAGACTCCTGTGCTTTTATTAAGTTTTGTAGCAGGGCCTAATTTGATGATCGTGTTTTTTAAACTCTCAGATTTTTCCATGTTTAATTTAGTAGAAATAATGACTGATTTAGTTAACTCCTTGGGGCCTTTGATGATGAATTTCTGGGTGAAAATGCTTCCTTTGCTGATCTCTCCTTCCCAGTGGCTAAATCCTTTCACTAAAGTGAATTCCTCAGGTAGTCTTAATTTGAAAACAATATTCTCTGTGTTAGCAAGAGGGCGGCACTCAAAAGTGAGGTAGTAATCGATTTTATCACCTAAGGTGATAGTATCTTTTAATTGTAGCGCAGTGTCCACAGGTTGACGGGCTTTACTCCAAATAGGGGTCGTGATAAGCATTAATAAAATTAATTTGGTAAAATAGAATTTCTTCATTATTTAAATTATCCTTAATAAAGTGGTAAGAGGTATTTTATTCTCTGCGCAAAAAAATTCAATGTTTTTTAGAAATTTTTTCCCATCTGTGAAATATCCCGCGGTGGGTTTTAGGTTGGGAATTCGGGTGGTCCACCAGTGGTTAAATTGGGCCATGGCAAGCTCCCGCGAAAGCTTAGAAAAGCAGGATGCAGCTGCAATATGGTGGTAATTCTGATCGCCTTTTACATTGAAGCTAACCTCACATGGACAGCCTTTATAAGACCCCTCGTAAGAGCTCTTTTTTTGTGTCTCAATTCCGTCTCGTATCAAAAAGCCCCACTTGGCGAGCACTTCCCCATAGCTTTTTCGGCCTCCCAAACGGTCGATGGTAAGTTCTATTTTGTCAGCCTTAAGACATTGATTTATAACGGGTTCAAATGTTTTTTGCATAAGCCCTATGAGCACTTCAGCTTTATTGAGCCCGCTCTCAACTTTTTGGTTAAAATTTTCTACTCCCATGACTTCTATGCTCAAAAAGTGAGCGGGGTCAGCTGGGCTATTTTGTTGGTAAGATAAATCGGCAAAGGCGCCAAGCCAAGGCTCATTATTTGTCTGCTCGCTTAATTCTTGGTTTTGCACGTCGTTTTTGTTTGGCAGTTCAGGGTCAAAAGAGGGCATGTACTCTTGGCACTTTTGAATTAAGGGGTCCAAGGTTTTTCGCTTATGAAGCATTTTTGAGTCTGCAATGGGCCCCTGATAATCCTGATTTGAGGCAAAGCAGCTAATACATAAAGGTCCTAAGATGGGTCCGTAACCAGCCTCATCAATCCCTAAGCTGACGCGACCTCCGTTAATCTTCATAGTCGCCTTCTGTCTCAAGAATGAGATTGAAGATGCGATTAAAGTCCCTGACGTTTTTAAAAGAAATATTAATTGACCCTTCCGTTTCTCCCCAGATTTCTGTTTTAGCATCCAAATGGGTGCTCAGTTGCTCCTCAAGGGAGATAATATTCGGGTCTTTTGTTTTTTTGACTGATGAAGGGTTGGTGGGGCTTTTGGGTGCGCTTAGACCTTTGACTTTCTTTTCTGTTTCACGAACACTTAGTTTATTTTGCAAGATTTGGTTGCGTAGAGCGAATATTTTTGTTGAGTCTTTAAGGGGGAGTAGGCTTCTGCCGTGGCCTGAACTAATTCTCTTGCTTGATATATCTTCTTGAATTTCAACGGGAAGTTCAAGGAGCCTCATGGTGTTAGCGACTGTTGAGCGGTCTTTTCCTAATTGTGAGGCTACTTTTTCTTGGGTGTAGCTTAACTTTTCCATAAGGGCTTGGTAACTTTTCCCTAAATCAATTGGCGATAAATCTTCTCTTTGGACATTTTCGATAATGGATTGGACTTGCATTTCTTCATCACTAAGGTCTCGGCAGAGTGCTGAAATGAGAGGTAAGCCTAGGTCTTTGACGGCTCTTAGTCGTCTTTCCCCGGCAAGAAGTTGATAGCGGCCTTCAAATTTCCTTAAAACAATCGGTTGGATAAGGCCATTCTTGCGAATGCTTTCCATAAGTTCCCTTTGCTCTTTTTCAGGAAAATGTTTCCGAGGTTGAAAGGGATTAGGATCTATATTATCTACTGGGATATCTGTGGCAGGCTCTTGCATGAGGATAGAATAAAAGCTAAGACGGTGAAATGATATTGCTCTCCTTCTATTGCCAATGTTCTCGATTTATTTAATTACTCTTAAGCAGCTATTAAGGCACTCTACCATCTGGTACATCAACCTTTTCGCTATTGTTTCTAGTGAATTGGCGCCGCCTTTTGCTGAATTATTCACCTTTGGTCGAGTTGAGTTGGCCGTTATTGATGCTGTTCAGGCATGTGTTTATGTTGGTATCTTACTTTCGGCTATTAATGCCTGTTATGCTTTGATGGGCAAAGAGTTGAATGAGAAGGTTGCTTTGACGCTATTTACTAAGCCTTTATCCATGCATTCATTTGTATTGGGGAAATATTGGGCGCTACTTAGTTGTATTTTGATCGTATGCATGGTTCAAAGCCTGTGGATGTATAAGCAGGCTTTCGTGCTAGGCTGGTCCAACCTAGGTTTTATGATTGCCTTGATGGCAATCTATAGTGTTTTCTGTCAGGGTGTCATTCTATTATCCTTGGCTGTGTTTCTTACTGCTTCAATTGGTCCTCTACTTGGTATCTTTACCTTGATTTCTCTTTGGCTGATAGGATACATTGTTCCACAGTCATTTCTTCCATATATTTGTTGGGCTGTGCCTCCTTTTAAGTGGTACGATTTGTCACCAGTCATATATGAAGGACGTATGGTTAGTGGCGTTTACTTGTTGCTCCTAGGCATATTTGCTCTAGCCTACAGTAGTTTCTGTGTTATTCTCGCTGCTAGAGTCTTAAAAAGAAAAGAATTCTAATGTTTCACGTGAAACATGAGTTTGCTTGCAAAATCCATGCTTAGTTCTGATTTAAGGCTAATGTTTCACGTGAAACATATTCCCCTCCTCTAGCCCACTATAATTTTCTCTTAGGTAGGAATATTCTTTCGGCCATAAAGGTACACAGCCATAGTACCGATGATGAGAGCTGCAGCTGCAATAATAGGAGAGAGCTCGTTGACGCTGATCTCGTTCCTTAATATATTGGCACAGGTGAATACAGAGAAGCAACAAGCTAGGCAGGCAAAATATGAATAAATGGGCTTTTTAAATAAGATCGGTAGAGCAAGAGCAAAGGAAACCATTATCATCAACACAGGGTAGAGAGCTTGAAATATCCTGAAAAAATACTCAGCAAAGATTTCTCTATTATGCATGAGAAAATGAAGTTGAGACATATTGAGTGATTTGACATCCACTTTGGCTAAAGCAATGGACTTAATAGAAATATCTGTTTTGACTTTAAGTTCAGGATAGGAATACTTTTTTAAATTATGAAAGGCATTTTGCGAGTAGGGGAAGACAACAGCTTTTTTAAGTGTCATTAATCCATTTTCATCCCATTGGCATGAACGGGCAAATATTTTAATTTTTGGGACTTTGTATTGATCGAAAAGAGTAGCATGAAAGGCTCCCGATTTCTTTTCATTCAAGCGCACATTTTCTACATCAATGAAATCCAAGTCACGGCTAAATTGGAGCAGAACACTTAGCTTTTCATTTTCTATCTCCAATTTGTCACGAAAGTGAATGCTGTCAATTTTGCCATTAAAAACATGTGGGTCTTCTAATTTTATTTTTTCAGGTAAAGCCACCGGGCTTAAATATTCACTACAGAAAAAAACTAAGGCACCCACGAAGACTCCAATGAGTAAAATCGTTTCCATCATTCTAAAGAGTGGAATGCCCGATGCGTTGATGGCAATAAGTTGTGAACCGGCTTGGAATCGCGCCAAGACAAAAAAAGAACTCAAGCAAAAAATAAAAGGTCCCGTTAGTTCAAAAAGACCAGGAAGTGAAGCGGCGTAAAATCTCACTAAAACCATGACCTTATCTGCGCCATCTTGCTCGTTAAATTTGAAGGCTTTGTCGAAGAGGTCGATGAAAATAAAGAGGCAGCAGAAGGCAAAAAAACCTGCAAAAAATAATTTGATTATGTTTGAAGCGAGGTATCGATCGAGCTGTTTAATTCCCATTTAGATATTTTGCAGCTAGGTCATATCCCACAAGTTAATGTAGAAAATCTGCTTTTGCAGCTGGATATTTTAATTGGCACTTTAACATCCAGCTAATGTTCCCAACTGAAGGCCAAGATGGGTAAAAATATCAAGAAATTACAAGTGGTTGTACCTGAAGGGGAGGTCCTTTTCGATGAGGGTGAAACCACCAAGGAGATGTACATCCTCCTTAAAGGTGAAGTTGAGGTCATGAAGGGTGAGCTCAGTATAGCTAAAATTAACGCCAATGGTAGTTTTATTGGTGAAATGGCGACACTTCTTGATGCTCCAAGAACGGCAAGAGTTCGGACGACACAGAAGTCTGTTCTCTTAAAAGTAGAACCTGAAGATGTGGATGTGTTATTTAAAGTGACTCCAGAGCTAGGCTACAGTCTTTCTAAAAGTTTGGCAGAAAGGTTAGCCATCATGACTTCCCAGGTAAGTAAGGCTGGTTCTGCGCCGGGCGAAGATAATGAGGAGGAAGACGAGAAAGTCTCTGCAGAAGAAATTAAAGAGGCAGAGAAAGTTTTGGAGGAGGAAGAAGATCCTCCTGAAGACCTGAATGCTGTAGTGCAGTTTCTAACACGAACTGAAGTTCATAAGAATGTCATGCGCTATTACTTCAATAATATAGGGGTTAGCCTTGAAGTTAACCATGTGATAGAAGAAGTCGATCTTCCCGATATGCTGGTTAAGCTTGTTTTGGCAGAATATAAAAAGGCAGAATTTATAAAAAT
>JADGBV010000469.1 GCA_015231345.1 Planctomycetota bacterium | reverse complement strand
GAACTACGCATCATTAATAATCCCGAACGCGTGCACCGCGTACCCGACTATAGTGGAACAAACAAAGAGGAGCGCCAAGATCGAATAGAGCAAATGATCAATATTGCCAAAAGCAATAACTATAATGCCATCTTCGCCGGTTACGGTTTTATGGCCGAAGACCACAGCATGGTCTCTGCCATGGAAAATGCTGGGTAGGTAGGCTAAGATCTCCTTTACTTTTCTAATGGCACCAGCTTCATCGGGGACAACAAAATCGCTTACGCCAGTTTGTCCATGAACTCCAGGTCCTCCTAGTTCGTCGGCGCTAACATTCTCTCCTAATACTGAATTAACAACACTTGGGCCCGTTAGTCCAAAGAAAGTATCTTTAGGTTGAATGAGAAAGGAGCCTTGGCGAGGGAGGTACGAACCGCCGCCGGCATTATAGCCAAACATACACATGATGGAGGGCACAATGCCACTGATTTTTCTTAAAGCGGCAAATGCTTCTGCATAACCATCGAGGCCTCCTACGCCTGCAGGCACAAAGGCGCCGGCACTGTCGTTAAAGCCGACAACGGGGATGCGTCTTTTGCCGGCTAGATGGAATAATTTTGCAAGTTTCCGTCCATTTGTGGCATCCATGGAACCAGCGCGGATGGTGAAGTCATGCCCATATAATGCTACATCGCGTCCTGCGACTTTGATAATAGCTGTGAGTAGTGAGCCGCCGTCGAGTTCCTTGCCCCAATTTTGAAAAAGAATGATGGGCTCTTCGTCGCTGAGTAGCTCCATGCGTTCCCATATGGTCATGCGGCCTTTGGAGTGCTGGCGACGGATCGATTTTTCAGGTGCCGCCTTTTTGGGGATTTGGGTAAGCTCAAAACCTTTTTGGGTAATGTCTTCATAAAGGCCTTGAGCTTCGTCGAGTTGCCCTGGTATGGAGAAATCGGGTTTAGCTTTTCCTTTGGCAAAGGGGTTGGAGAGATTGGTTTCAGACATGACCGAGTGGCATTTTGGTGCTTAAATACCATTATAGAATAGGGGTAAGTCCTGAGAAAGCAATGAAGCATTTGATGACAGGACTAGTGTTTTTTGACACAAGAGCCTTGGCAGAAAAGCCCAGTCTTTTTGATGCAAGAGTCTAAAGCAAAAAGCCCAACCCTTTAAGCGTCCAAGGCAAAAAAAAGCCCAGCCTTTTTTGAAGGCCGGGCTTTATTATTTATGTATTAAGAAGTCTTATTCTTCGTAAGCTTCCATAAAAGGAACTAAGTGTCCACTTCGGATGGGGTGCTGGAGTTTCATAAGAGCTTTGGCTTCAATCTGACGAATCCTTTCACGTGTTACGCCAAATTTCGCGCCCACTTCTTCCAGGGTGTAAGATTGTCCACCGATGCCGAAACGGAGTATGATGATTTCCCTTTCCCGGTCAGTAAGATCCACCATGGACTGATAGAGTTTTGAGCGTAAGTCTTGCAAGTCTATAACCTCATGAGGTTGTTTGGCTGCACGGTCAGCAATAAAATCACCAAATTCACCGTCTCCATCACCAAGAGTGGCGTCAAGAGATATGGGGTTATAGGCGATTCGAAGTAACCTTTTAACTTCCGTTTCTGGGATATTGACTTCATCAGCGATTTCTTCCACACTCGCAGGGCGACCCCGGTCGTGCTCGAAAGTTCGCATGACATTTCGGATGCGTGCGATGGTTCTAAGTGTATTCGCTGGTAAGCGAATGGCTCGTGAGTGTTCTTGAATACAACGTGTGACGGATTGGCGAATCCACCAAGTCGCATAGGTGCTGAATTTGAAACCCCTTCGGTATTCAAATTTTTCTACGGCACGCATAAGACCTGAATTACCATCTTGAATTAGGTCAAGAAATGGGATGCCACGGTTTCGGTGATCTTTGGCGATGGAAACAACCAAGCGCAAGTTGCCTTCTGCTAAGCCTTTTGAGGCGGCGAGGAGATCTTGACGGGCTTTTTTAAGTCTTTTGATTCTTTGGAAAAGCTCATCAGCGGGCTCACCCATTTGATATTCAAGTTTGAGGAGTTGTACGTGAAGTTGACGCGTGCGCATGCTTGTAGGCGCTCTTCGATTGAGGCGTTCGTACTCGTCTTTGAGTTTCTTCATCTGCGAAGCACATTTAATGAGGTCGTCGGCAATATCTGTGAGTTTCACATTTTTAATGGCGATTTCTTCTAAAAGCGAAGCGCAACTATTTTGTCGCTGTTGGATATTTTTAACCAGCTCATGGTTACCTTCTTTAAGGTATTTGGCCATGCTATCGTTGTTGCGCTGAATGATTTTTTTGATGGTCGCGATATTGGTTAACATACGTCTTTTTGCGAAAGACTTTTCGACACCGATATCAGGGTTGATGAGCATAAACTTATCCACTTCACGATCAGTAATATTTTCGATCAAGGTGATGATGGATTTTTGCGAATATGAATTGGTGTATAAGCAACGACGAACCATTTTTTCCGTCATTTCGAGCATTTTCGAAAGTCTGAATTCTTCCCTACGCGTTAAGAGAGGGATTTTGCCCATGTGATTAAGGTAGTGCCTTAATGGGTCAACATCAATATCTTCTTCGCCGTCTAAGTAGCGCTTGAAAGCCTTTTTGGTTTCACGATTTAAATTAGCCTCTTGGTCTTCAGGGGCTGGGCCTTCAATTTGGGGTATGATGATTTCGAGCTGATATTCTTCGAATTTAGCTAGAATGTAATCGACATCTGAGGAGGAGGACATGGTGTTTGGCAACATGTCGTTGACTTCATCGTAGTCTAAGACTCCTTTTTCTTTGCCTAAATCGACTATTTTGCTAAGGTAATCGTAATCTACATTAGAAGTTTCGATGCCACTGAACATGTCGGGGGCAACACCACTGATTTCCTCTAGATCATCAGGCAGTACGATAACATTCTCTTCCTCTTTCTCAACGGT